>JBAXFM010000034.1:0-26007 GCA_037139855.1 Bacteroidota bacterium | reverse complement strand
GGCTCAACCCATCCTTCGCTCGGCCATCAGCGGGAACGTGCTCGATCGCCAGACCCAGGCTCCACTGCCTGGCGCAACGGTCTTGATCCCTGACACCGATCCTATAATCGGAGCTATAACAGATGCTACCGGACATTTCAGAATTCCCCAGGTTAAAATCGGTCAATATCAACTGAAGGTGACCTTTATGGGCTATGCTGCGGTCCTGAGTGATCAATTGACTGTTACGACCGGAAAAGAAACCATGGTCACCATTTACATGGAAGAAACCATGCTGAATGCACCCGAGGTGGAAATCAGAGCCGGGTACCGCAAAAATGAAGCCATCAACAAAATGGCAACGGTCAGCGTGCGATCTTTCAGTGTAGACGAAACCTTCAGGTTTGCCGGCAGTTACAATGACCCGGCACGCATGGCAGCCAACTTTGCAGGCGTTACCAGCGGGATTGACAACCGCAACGACATCATCGTGCGGGGCAATTCCCCTACCGGCCTGCAATGGCGCATCGATGACATGGAGATTCCGAACCCGAACCACTTTGCGGCAGTGGGAACAACAGGAGGCCCGGTAACAGTGCTGAACAACAACCTGGTTACCAATTCTGATTTTTACACCGGCGCTTTTCCGGCCCAGTATGGCAACACCCTGGCCGGCATTTTCGATCTTAAAATGCGGAACGGGAATGCCGAAAAACGGGAATACTGGTTCGAAGTCGGCTGGAACGGACTGGAGTTCGGCACAGAAGGCCCCATCTCTAAGAAAAGCCGGGCTTCCTACCTTATCTCCTACCGTTATTCCCCCTTGCAGTTTCTCAACTGGTTCAACATCAGTTTTGGCATTGTGCCGAAATACCAGGATCTGAATATCAAAATCAACATACCTACCCGAAAAGCAGGCACCTTTACCATCACCGGTATTGGCGGACTCAGCTACATTGAACTCTTTGACAGCCGGAAAAAACAATCAGCATGGCTCTTCCCCGATTATGGCGAAGACCTGTCGAATGGTTCAAACCTGGGTGTATTGGGAATTTCCCACCAGGTGTTTCTAAAAAAAGATCTCCGTTGGAAAAACATGCTTTATGTCGTTGCCTCTGATACCCGCACAAAGATCGATACGTTCTCTTATGTAGCGCAAACACCCTCCTCATGGGCCGGGGAACGATCCACGGAGATCAAGTATTCCTTTTCGTCGGTCCTGACGAAAAAATACTCAGCCGGCAACTCCCAAATCAGTGGAATCTTTTGGGATTTTTACCACATGTCTTTTGCCGACAGCATGATGTACAAGGGTATTTTCCTGGTCAATACCAACTCAACGGAAAACATGCAGATGTTCCGGGGATTTTCGCAATGGCAGCATATTTTCAGCGGGAAATTCACCACCACACTGGGACTTTACGGATCATGGTTGTCGCTCAACAATTCATGGGCAGTTGAACCCAGGATTGGTTTCGACTGGCTCATCAGTGAAAAGCATTCGATCAACTTCGGCGCCGGACTTTACAGCCAGATGCAACCCAGGGTGATCTATTTCATCCTTTCACATCAACCCGGTGGCGGTACCATCCAGCCAAACCTTGATCTGGGGTTCACCAGAAGCGCACAAATAGCTCTGGGATACAACTATCTGCTAAACAAAGACCTGCGGTTTAAAACAGAAATATACTACCAGCATTTATTTGACATTCCGGTTAAACAATCCATCCCACAATATGCACTCAGCAACCAGGGTCACGAGTTTTTTATCGACCGCCAATATGCCGACAGTCTTGTCAATGAAGGCACAGGACAGAATTACGGTATGGAATGCAGCTTTGAGCGGTTTTTCAGAAAAAATTATTACTTCCTGTTTTCGGCTTCCGTTTTTAACTCCACATACAACGGGTATGACAATATTACCCGCAATTCGGCATTCAATGTGAACTATGCCCTGAATGCTGCCGGAGGCTATGAATTCATCATAGGCAAGCGCAAATGGGGTGTTATGTCGTTTGGCTTAAGAGCGACATGGGCAGGCGGAAGTCCTTATATTCCCTATGATGTGAATGCTACCGTGGCTTCAGGCGAAACAACGTATAACTGGAGCGAAGCCTATAATCCCAGGTTCCCTGAATACAAGCGCATTGCATTCCGGTTCGGTATCAGGCGGAACCTGCCGGGTTACAACATCGAATTCTTCATGGATTTGCAATACCGGACCAGTTTTACCAACATCTCCCTCCAGCGTATCAACCCTAAAACCGGCGAAGTTAAAGACTTCTTCACCATGGGATTTTTTCCCATGGGAACCTGGCGCATACAATTTTAGAGAAAAAGCGTTATCTTTGCATTTCCTTAACCCTGACAATGAATAAAGATACCCCGCATTCGTTCCATATCCCGGTCCTGGGAATTGGTTATTCCATTGATACACCTGTGAAGGTTGCTCATCTTGGGATTTCGTCCGTAATTTCATTGTTGGATGATATACTGATGGAAAAACTCCGTGAGTTTTACAGCAAGAAATTTGACCTTCCGTTTCATGGTATTTCGGAGAAAATTGACGACTTCAGAGCCAAAAGAATTACGGCCTACCTCAACCTGGTGGACCATATTGCCAAGGAGAAATTTGAAGCGTTAAAAGCGACATACGATCAAAAAAGCAGCGAATTTTCCAGATATATTGAATTGTTGCACGATTCGTCGAGTCTGAAACAGAAATTCGAACAACTTAAAAAGGACTGGGACAAACTGGATGTGAAGGAATGGATTCACGAAAACCTTTCCATGGGCAGCATTGATGTAAACATCATGACCAAGGTGGACAAGGAAAATTACCGTAACCATGAGAAACTTCCCATCGAATACAATGACGGACATGCTGCCTTGCGTGGGTTTGTCAACAGCGACCTCTCCTCGTCCGTTGTGTTGTCGGCAGGGATGAGTCCCCGGTTATACAATTACCTTGAATCCTTCGACGAATTCTATCCTGACAAAGATTTCAACTTAAAAAAGAAAATCACGCTGAAAGTGAGCGATCACCGGTCGGCGTTGATCCAGGGCAAATATCTGGCAAAAAAAGGATTATGGGTATCTGAATACCGCATTGAATCAGGTTTGAACTGCGGAGGACATGCCTTCCCAACAACCGGATACCTTCTTGGCCCCGTGCTTGAAGAGATCAACCGCAACCGCGAAGACCTGATCCAGCAAACCTTCGCCTTGCTGAAAGTAGCGCTCAAAGCCAAAAACCGCTCATGCCCCGATACACCTTTGGAAATCAAAATTACAGCCCAGGGTGGCGTGGGAACCGCAGAAGAACATCAATTTCTTGCCGACCATTACCAACTTGACTCTGTAGGCTGGGGTACCCCATTCCTGCTGGTTCCTGAAGTGGTAAATGTGGATGAACACACACTTGATCTTTTGTGCAAGGCAAAGGAAGATGACCTGTTCATCAGCGACATCAGCCCGTTGGGCGTTCCGTTCAACAACCTGAGGGGCAACACCAAAGACATTGAAAAAGAGGCATATATTCAGCACCACACCCCAGGCAATCCCTGTCCTAAAAAGTACGCGGCGCTCAGCAATGAGTTCGGAGAACCCACACTTTGCACCGCTTCCAGAAAGTACCAGAAGCTGAAAATTGAGGAACTAAAGGAGAGTGGCCTGAGTGACGATGAATTTCAGCAGGCATACGATAAAGTTGTTGTCAAATCATGCATTTGCGTTGGTCTGGGAACTTCCGCCCTGCTGGTAAACCATCTGGATACCAAAGTGGAAAAACCCGGCGTATCGATTTGCCCGGGACCCAACATGGCCTATTTTTCGGAAGTGATGACGCTCAAAGAGATGGTAGATCATATTTATGGCAAAATCAATGTCATCAAACGCAAAGACCGGCCGCATATGTTTATCAAGGAGCTGATGATTTACATCGATTACCTGAAAGCCAGGCTTGACGAAACAGCTCGTCCATGGTCGGATAAGCAACAGGAATACTTCAGCGCTTTCAGTGATAACCTGGATAAGGGAATTCAATATTATAAAGATTTGTTCTCGAATGTGAAGGTAAGCTTCCTGGATAAAAAAGCGAAACTGATCGCTGATCTCGAAAATTCGGAACGTCAACTGAAAAAACTTCCCATCCATCAGAAAGAAGAAGCGATGGCATGATTCTTCCACCGGTCAGACTCATCAAAGCCATCAGTGTATTCCGCACCTTTTTAATTCAATTAAACAGGAGGTTATTCCCCGGAAATGTGGTGCTTTACGAGCAGTTTCAAAATTTCTGGCTCCTTCCCGCCCTCTATGTTGCCGCGAAGCTCGACATAGCCACCCTGCTTAAAAACAAACCGCTTGCAGCGCAGGAAATTGCTGACTACCTCAACGCCGATCCACACAACATCCTGCGCATCATGCGCGCCCTTGCAAGTCAGGGAATTTTCAGACAAAACCGCGATGGACGATTTTCACTCAATGGCATGGCCAAAGGCCTCCTGAACCAGCCAGGCTCCCTGCGCCACGTGATTCTCCATCACATGGGACCGATTAACTGGAATCTGATGAGTAACCTGGAATATTCAGTCAGGTCGGGGAACGATGCATTTACCAATAAATATGGGAAAGAAATTTACGAATTCCTCAAGGATCACCCTGACGAATACGCTTTGTTTGATCAATCCATGTCAAACCTTTCAGACCTCGGACTGGCGCCCATTTTCCAGGTATATGACTTTTCCAAGTTTGCTTTGATCGCTGACATCGGGGGTGGCGAAGGATTTTTCCTGGCAAACATACTTCAGCGCAACCCCGGATGCAAAGGTATTTTATTCGACACTCCCGAAGCGTTGGTAAAAGCTCCTGAAATACTTACCCGGCATCAGGTGGAGGGCCGGGTTCTGACCGTTCCGGGTAATTTTTTCAATTCCATCCCTGCATCGGGCGATCTGTACATCCTGAAAAACATCATCCACAACTGGGGAGATGAACCGGGAGTTCAATTGCTGAAAAAAATCCATCAATCCATTGGGCCGGATGGAATGTTGCTCATCATTGAAATGGTAATTTCATCGGGAAATGAGCCATCGCCTGGCAAATTACTGGACATTCAGATGATGGCTACCATGGCGGGAGGCAAAGAACGAACCGCTGAAGAATACCGGATTCTGCTCGAAAAATCGGGATTCACGCTAACCCGGATTATTCCAACCATCGCACCAATCAGCCTGATTGAGGCCAAAAAGATTGGATAAATCTTCCTATTTTTGCGCCATGCGAAAGTTGTGGTTTATCCTGAAAAAGGAATTCTTACTGTTGTTCAGGGACATGCCGGGATTGATCATATTGTTCCTGATGCCTGTCCTGCTGATTTTTGTGGTAACCCTGGCCCAGGAAAATGCCCTGAAAAGCCAGAATTCAAAGACACGCCTCCTGTTTGTTGATGAATTGAAGAGTCCCTTTACCCTGAAACTCCTCAAGAACTTTGATTCATCCGGATTCTTTCAGCCTGTGACGGAGATCAACAATGTACCAGTAACCCTATTGCAAGCCAAAGCGTTGATCGGGCAGGGCGATTATGAATTTGGCGTAATCATCGTCCACCCCGACTCTGCCATCATGCTGCTTATTGATCCAACATTGCAGGCCAACTTCAGAACATCAGTTACGAATTCTTTGACCTATATCATCAAAGGCACCCAGAATAAGGAAGCCATGAATGAAATTATGGGGAAACTCCCCGACGCCATGCAGCCTGTAATCAGGGCGATGGTGACTGAAACCATGCAAAAGATGCCCCCGGTCAGGGAATCGTATGCCCTCAAGGAAAAATCTGCCATTCAGCCCAACGTGATCCAAAACAATGTTCCCGGTTTCATCCTGTTTGCCATGTTTTTTATCGTCATCCCGATGGCTGGCAGCCTGATTACCGAGAAAAACGAAGGCAGCTTTCAGCGGCTGCGTTCACTTCCGGTCAGTTTATCAGCCATCCTGGGAGGAAAAGTGATTGCTTACCTCACCGTTTGCCTGATTCAATTCATTCTGATGATGGGCATCGGAACCTGGGTTTTCCCGACTTTTTTCGGTTTTCCTCCCTTGGATCTGGGGCATCAGTATTTCGCAATTGCCATAGCCACAGTAGCTGCATCCCTTGCCGCCATTGGCTTCGGAATCATTGTGGGCGCCGCAGCGACCACCCATAACCAGGCCGCATTGTTCGGTTCAGTCATGGTTGTTTTGCTGGGAATCATCAGTGGAACTTTTCTGCCGATTCACCTCATGCCTTCATTTATTCAATACATCAGCTACCTCTCTCCCATCCGCTGGGGAATTGATAACTACCTGAACCTCTTTATCCGTGAAGGTAATATTGCCAGCATCCTGCCAAATACGATTTTACTCATCATGTTTTTTGGTTTTGCAATGACGACAAGCATTGCTATTTTTGCACGGCCAAAGTAGAATTTTACTATTTTCATCCAAATGAAAGAGAAAGAAGGGTTCGTAGATTATCCGGAACAACAAATGATCCTCTATGTAGAGCAGGACGACGGGAAATATGGCCCCATGCAAACCGGTTCATACCTCTCTGCCAACTACATGGATGATTACATTTACAAACGCAGAAACCTTGAACAGGAACTCAGAGTTCAACTGACCAACGGCCTCATCAGCCCAGTTAAATATTATATGGTATTCGTAGATCTCTCTTTCTCCGAATTGTGTGCCAGGGCGGGAATCAGGAAATCGCGGGTCAAAAAACACCTTGATCCCAAACATTTCAGCTGCGCCACTGTTGATGAACTCCGAAAATATGCTGCGGTGTTCAATATTCCGCTGGCCAACCTTTTACAGGTGATCCTGGTGAATGACAAGGGGGAATTTGAATCAGCGCTAATCCTTGAAAATAGAGCAGAGAAAGTTTCCGTCGATCAAAATCAAACCATCAACCCATACGTTGTGTTGACAAAAATTGCAGAAAAAACTTAAATGATCATAGAGAATTTCAATCATAAAATGGGGGCCCACTGCGAATCGGGGACGATTACCGCCCTGCTGAATCATGGAGGCCTGACTATCACGGAACCCCTGGTTTTCGGTATTGCCAGCGGAATTTTCTTCGGATATTTCCACAAGATGAAGTCCTTTGCTTTCCCAACCTTCATCGTGAGGAACAAACCTGGGCAAATGCGCACCAACATCGAAAAAAGGCTGGGGGTTAAGTTCAAAACATACGATTTTAAGGATCCCGTCAAAGGCCGGCAAACCCTTGATCAGTTGCTGAGTCAAAACATTCCGACAGCCGCACAGGTGGATTTCTTTTACATGGATTATGTACCTTCCTGGGAACGGGTACACATTAACGTTCATTTTCTGGCAGTTACCGGGAAGGTAGGTGATAAATATATGATCAGCGATGCATATTTTCCGAAAATGGTCGAGCTTGATGCCAGTTCCCTCGAAAAAGGACGCTTCGCCACTGGAAATATGTCACCCAAAGGATTCATCTTTCATCTGGATAAACTGCCTGCTGACATTGATTATAACAAAGCGATCATCAAAGGCATCAAAAAAGCTTGTTTTTACATGTTGAGAATTCCCATTCCGTTCCTGGGAATTAAAGGCATGCGAATGTTTGCCAAAAAAGTAACGGAATGGCCAAAGTTCGCGCGTGATACCGAGCATCTGTCGCATGAAATCATGAAAATCAATATCCTTCTCGAAGATCAGGGAACCGGTGGCGCAGGATTTCGTTTTATGTATGCAACATTTCTTCAGCAGGCAGCACAAATAACCGGAAAGCCCGCTCTGAAGGAACTTTCGGGTGAACTGATGAAAATCGGGGATGGATGGAGGGAAATTTCTCTCTACTCGGCCCGGATAGGCAAAAACCGGGATCTGGGTCCCGAAAAGCTAAAACAATTGAGTGACATGATCTATGACCGGGCTGATGTGGAAGAGCGTTTTTTCAAGTCCCTGTCACAGGCAATTAAATAACTGAATATAAAGATCTTATATATGTCGAAAACAGCAGAAGAGCTGAAACTTGAAATTAAAGAACTCATTATGCACACTTTGGCTATCACTGATGTAAATCCGGAGGATGTGGATGATGAGAAACCACTTTTCGGAGGCGACAATGCACTCACCCTTGATTCGGTGGATGCCATTGAAATCATCATGGCGATACAAAGGACCTATGGAATCCGCATTGCCGATCAAAATCTTGCGCGACAGGTAATCAGTTCCATTAATTCCATTGCCGGATTTATTAAGGAACAACAATCAAATGCAACAACGTAACCTAATTCTATCCAGCATTGAAAGATTCGTACCTGACTGCCGGGATTAAAATGGATCAGCTCTTTCGGCTTCTAAGCAGAAATAAGGTTGCCTGTAATCCTAAAACAATATTCCGGCTGGTGTTTCTGATGCAAAGCGCCTGCTGGTCGTCTTTTTTTTCGTGGATTGAAAAAGCAAGGTATGCCAAAGCGTTAAAAAACACTCCGGTTCCCGATAACCCCATCTTTATCATTGGCCATTGGCGCACCGGATCTACATTTTTGCATCAACTGATGAGTCTCGACCCTGAATTGTGCGCCCCTTCCCTGTTTGAGGTGGCCGTGCCTGACAGTTTTCTGGTATCTTATCCATATTACCGCCCGATTTTTAAACAAGTCGTTTCTGAGCATCGTCCCATGGACCAGGTTAAAATTGGGATGGATGAGCCACAGGAAGACGAATATGCCATTTACAGACTGACGAATTATTCACCGCTTGAGAACCTGGTTTTCCCAAAATCCAACGCTTATTTTTTGAACCATGGAAGCCCTTTCTTGCCATCAGGGGACCAACTGGTCAGGTGGAAAGCCGACGTTCAGGACTTTTATCGGAAATTATCCTTTAAAACCGGTAAAAGAATCGTTTCAAAAAACCCATTCAATTCATTTCGGATCAAGGCCTTATACGAAATGTTTCCAAACGCTAAGTTCATCAACATCATCCGCCATCCCAATTGTGTGGTGCCTTCAACCATCCATATGTGGAATATCCTCGGAAAGCAGAATTCACTGAATACCAAAGGAAGTTGCCCTGCGTTTAATGAAGTGGTTGGTTTTCTGAAGAACCTTATGGAAACTGTTGAAACCGATCGTGCTGGTTTACCTGACGGGACCATGGTTCACATCAGGTTTGAGGATCTTGAGTCATCTCCGGTGGAAGTATTGAAAAAAACCTATGGTGAACTCGGGCTCTCCTTCACCAGCATATTTGAGGCGAGGATCCGGGGATTTATGGAACAAAATGCCTCATTCAGAAAAAATATTTTTTCGCTCACTCCCGAAGAAAAGTCACTCATTTCACATGAAATGGGATTTCAAATGAAAACCTTCAATTATGAGCCCGATCATTAACAATTACTTCACTTCCTGATGAAAATGAACCAACCATTTTTCCCTGAAATCGAAAGAGCATCACCGTCAGAAATTTCCGGATATCAAAATAAAAGGCTTCGGGATTCCCTTGATTATCTAAAGTCAAACTCCTCTTTTTATGGTGATTTGTTCAGGGATCATCATATCGACATTCGTAAAATTTCATCAATTGCTGACCTGGTGCAGGTGCCGGTCACCACCAAGGATGACTTACAACAGCGCAATGATGATTTTCTCTGCGTCCCAAGATCAAAAATTATTGATTACATCACCACCTCAGGTACCCTTGGCGACCCGGTTACCTTTGCCATGACTGATAAAGACCTTGACCGTTTGGCATACAATGAAGCCATTTCATTTACCTGTGCCGGTGGCAGCGCCGCCGATGTTTATCAGCTGATGACCACTATCGACCGCAGATTCATGGCAGGTCTGGCCTATTTTCTGGGAATCAGAATGCTGGGGGCAAGCGTGGTCAGAGTGGGCAACGGAATACCTGAATTGCAGTGGGATACAATTCAGCGAATCAAACCCAATGCCATTGTTGCGGTGCCATCGTTCATCCTGAAGATTATTGAATATGCCGAACAGAAAGGAATTGACTACAAGGCAAGCAGCATAAAAAGCGCCATCTGCATCGGAGAACCATTACGTAAAATTGATTTGTCGCTCAATACCCTGGGAAGGAAAATAACCGAGAAATGGCCGCTGAAACTGTTTTCTACCTATGCCTCCACCGAAATGGGGACAAGCTTTACTGAATGTCAGCACGGCATCGGGGGACACCACCACCCTGAACTGATCATTGTTGAATTTTTAGATGACAACGACCTGCCTGTCGGGGAAGGCGAACTTGGTGAAGTGACGGTTACCACCCTTGGCGTGGAAGGCATGCCGTTGCTCCGATTTAAAACAGGCGATGTATGCCACCATTTTAACGCTCCCTGTGTCTGCGGACGAAATACCATGCGGCTTGGGCCGGTGGTGGGCAGAAAGAACCAGATGATCAAATATAAAGGGACCACCCTCTTCCCGCCAGCCCTTTATGATATTCTCGACAACATTGAGTATATATCAAATTATATTGTTGAAGTTTATACCAACCAGATCGGCACAGACGAAATCCTCATACACCTGAGCGGAAAAGGCATCGGTGAAGAAAATGAAAAAGACATCAAAGACCATTTCCGGGCAAAATTACGGGTCGCTCCCCTTATCACTTTCGCTTCTGAAAGCACCATTCAAAAAATGCTTTTTCCGGAAACCAGCCGTAAACCAAAAAAATTCATTGACAACCGCGAAAAAAATTAATATTCTTCTGGAAATGGCCTTGTCCATTAAAAAATATAATTTTAATTTTGTCTTAATAATCATCATTTCATATCATTAAAATTTCACCTATGAAAAAAAACTGCATTTTTATCTTAGCTGGCTTTTTTATCTTGATAGCAAGCCAGCTTTTCGCACAAAAAATCACCTCTGGTGATCTATCTGTTCTGAAGGGACAAAACAAAATAAGCGTTACATATGACTATAGCAAGATGGCCGTAGGCAAATTTAAAACGGAAGATGAGTACATTCAAAAGGGAATTGATGACAGAAATGCCAAAAAGCCCGGTACAGGCGATGATTGGGCTGTAAAATGGAAAGCAGGAAAAACAGAACGTTACCAGCCTTCATTCGAGGAGTCGTTTAACAATCAGGCCAGCGATTGCGGATTACAGGTTAAAGTCGACCCCGAAGCCAAATATGTCTTCGTTGTTCATACCAACGAAATGGAGCAGGGTGTTGAAACCGTGGTGATGGGAGCGGCAAAGTCGGCCTCTGTCGACCTGGTGATCGATCTCATTGAATCTTCCGCTCCCGATAAAACCATTGCGACCATTGAAATGGATGGCGCCAAACCACATTCAAATATGAGAATGACTGTTGGCGGTGTGCCCGTAAATAAAGAAGTGTATGATCCCACCATCCGCATCGCGGAATGTTATGAAACAGCAGGCAAACAAATTGGTAAACTGATTTGCAAACAACTGAAATAATAATAATATAGCTTACCCCAAAAGGTGAAAGGCTGCCGGAATGATCCGGCAGCCTTTTTTTTATGCTTCTAATTTATCCTTCAATTTTTTTTCTCATGATGGTTGGAAATATAAATTATTATTTTAATTTTGTCTAAATAATAATACAAATCCAACATTCAACGCTATTTCGTAAAACTAAAACCACAAATTAAACATTCAAACATGAAACACACGACCTATTTAATTGTTATTATTTTTCTGTCATTCTGCAATTTGCCATCCGTTTTTTCACAAAAAATGATGCTTGAAAAAGATTATGAGATTTCAAGGAAGGCAAAAAAAGGCTATTTGGGAAATGTTGAAGAAAAGGAAAATGGAAATTTCGACATGACCTACATTTTACCCTCCTCCCAGCGAAAAATCAAATCGGAAATATACCATTTTGATAAAGAGGCTACTTTAATGAATGTCGACAAAGATGAGATAGAAATTGAAGTCGCCAGAAAAAAATGGAAATGGTTCAACTACAAAGGGGACTATTTTCTGGCCAATAATATTTCAGCATCTGCAAACTATTCTGCCGACCTGGTATTCAGAAAAAAGAGAATCACTGCTAAATACAACTGGTGGACCGGTCAGTACGAAAGAAGGGTTAAAATGCTGGATAAAGTGAAACCGAAAAACGAAAGCGGGAAAAAGTATAAATTTTTGGGAGGTGTTTATGAAGTAGAGCGTGACAGCAGTATCCTGGTGATGGCCGTCAACGCCGACGACCCCAAAGACAAATTATATGGCAGCTTTGATCTATTGAAAAGCGACAATGAACTGAACATCAAAGTGCTTGAGAAAATTGAATTCCCCTACTCCATGACCTGCGTTTTTTCAGAACCATTGAAAGATGATGAAAGCAAATCGATTGAAAATGACGATATGCCCAGGGATTGGATTTTGATTTATGCCCCGACTGACCTGATTCGGAAAAATACAGCTCCCGATGCTCATGCTTTTGAATATCTCAGAATAACCCCGGAAGGAAAAATAGTGGAACGGGTCAAATTTATGGCGCCTACCGTTGGCTGGCGCATCATCGATGCCTATGCAAAAAATGATGGGGTATTGATTTATGGAATGGGCAGTGGGAAAGAAAGCAAATACATCAACCAGATTTTTAAATCAGGGTGTGTGGCAACAACCAGCAATGATGCATCTGACCAGGCTCAGGCGAACACCTCATCGGGTGGAGCCTTTGGAGGTTTTGCGAAACTTGGTGGCTCTTTGTCGGGCAAGGATGAAGTTGGCGTTACCCAGGAAAAAGTGGATGAAGGCCTCGACCTGCTGACATATAATTCCTTTGTCTTCTGTCTGCTGAAAGATGGGAAAACAGGAAGCAAAATAACTGAAATTGATGAAATTAATGATAAAGCAGCCTGTCCGCCTGATATGAAAAAGCCTTTGAAATTCGATGGCAAATTATTTACAATTTCAAATGTTGACTTTTTAAGCGATAAAACCATTGTGCTGAGTATCCAGGACTTTAAGAAAAGTAAATCTGATTACCGCCCATACATTTATAAAGGGATGTATTTGATGCACTTTACACCAAAAGGCGAACTGATAAAAAATTACACCGTGGAAATTGATCAGAAAGGTAAAAAGGGATTCTTCAATCATTCGCCCCTTACATCCGACATGATCCCGACAACCAGTACCGTATATGAAAGCGCTGATAAAAGCAAATTAAACTGGATATTGCATATCGTAAAAGCCATCGAAAAAGAATCAAGTTCCGATTGGAATTATTTTGGGGGCACCACTACAACTACCACAACCTACAGCCCTCTTTATTCAATCGAATATGGCAACATCGATGTAAAATCCCAGAAAGCATCAGACTTTAAAACCCTGGGGGAAGATGAGGACAGAAAGTATTATCTCTATCCCAGCAATTATACACTGGCCACAAAAGATTATCTTTACTTCTTCAGTGAAACAACAAGAGGCGATAAATTATTAATTTCCAGATTACCGACAGAATAGATTCTATTGAGATCAATCATGAGTTGTTTGTTAAGAGGTTGTCTAAAAAGGCAAATCTTTATAAAAACCGCAGAGTCGCAGAGTCGCAGAGAAGACGCAAATATTTCATAATCAATACTAATTTTCTCTGCGCCTTTGCGCCTCCGCGGTTAATAAAAGACTTTTGAGACAGCCTCTTTTTATTTTTGCAAAACCCCTTCCCCGGCTATGAAGGTATCGAGCACTTTAACCCCGGGAACTCTCCGGACCGGAACCTGCATGATATCCTGATCAAGCACCACAAAATCAGCGTCCTTCCCTGCTTCAAGACTTCCTTTCGCCTGTTCTAAAAAGTCGGATTTTGCTGCCCAGATGGTGATAGACCTTAGCGCTTCCTCACGGGTCAGCGCATTTTCCATTAAAAATCCATCAGTTGGAAATCCATCCAAATCCTGCCGGGCTACGGCAGCATAAAAGGTAAACAACGGCGAAATATTTTCAATCGGGAAATCCGTTCCGTTGGGAATCCATCCATTTTGTTTCATGAGGCTTTTATAGGCATAGGCGCCTTTGATCCGCACCGGACCAAGCCTGTTCTCCGCCCATTTCATATCCGAAGTGGCATGGGTGGCCTGCACGGAAGGGATCACCGAATAATCACCAAACAGGTGGATATCAGCAGGGTCCACTACCTGGGCATGTTCAACCCTCCATCGCAAATCATTCCGACTTTTTAAAAACTCAGCGTAAATTTGTAAAATTAAATGGTTAGCCGAATCCCCAATGCAATGAGTATTCACCTGATAACCATGTTCAAGCGCAATTTTACACAACTGCCTGATTGAATCCGGTGGCGTGACCACAATCCCCGAACCTGAAGGTGCATCTGCATAGGGCACTTTTAATTTGGCAGTTCGGCTTCCAAGGCTTCCATCCACATAAATTTTAATTGACCTAACCACCAACCGGTCCGTTTTATAGGTTCCCTGTTTAACAAATTCATTTAAATTTTTCGCATTTGGCGTAAGCATGGCATACACCTGCATTTTCAGAATTCCACTTTTCTGTAGTGAATCGATGGCCATCACCTGATAATATTCCAGCCCGGCATCACTCACCGTTGTGAGACCAACACCAAAACATTGCTGTTCTGCCCTTTTCAACAGGTTGGTAAACTCAGTTCCCTGGGGGGCCGGAACAGCTTCGCGCATCAGATCTGCGGCTGTTTCACTTAAAATGCCGGTCAGCCTGCCATTTTTTATTTCAACCTGTGCATTGCCAAATTGATTGTTTATGCCAATTCCTGCCCGTTTGAGCGCCTCCTGGTTTGCCAGCACCACATGACCATCCACCCTGATCAACATCACGGGAACATCAGGGTACAAAGTGTTCAACCGGCTGTTGTCAGGAAAATTCTTCTCCTGCCATATATTCTGGTCCCAACCCCGGCCAACCAGCCATTTCCCGGGAAACTGGGTTCCGGCATTCTTTAACCGTTGAAGCACTTCATCAAATGATTTGCATCCCAGCAAATCGACATATTGCAATCCAAGTGCGTACCCCACAAAGTGGCAATGTGCATCAATGAACCCCGGATAAATGAATTTCCCTTTTAAATCCACCACGCTTAAACCTGTGTAACGCTCCAGAATTGATTTGTTTGTGCCGGTTGCAAGAATTTTTCCATGGTGTATCGCCATGGCTTCCACACGGGAATTGGCAGCATCTACTGTGTAAATCACTCCATTTGTGACGATTAAGTCAATATTATCTTTCATTTGCATGTTTCCAATGAATAACCAGAAGGTCAGAAAGGATGAAAAAAGGAGAGGGTAACTCATTTTAAGGTGTTGGTTTAAAGATTGTTCACCAAAAATAGAAACTATTTTTCGAAAGACTTGACTTTTGTTAAAATGATTTCTTATTTTTGTAACATCTAAACCTAATATATTAATGAAATATAAGTCTATCAATCCTAGATTTATTGTAGTTTTCTCAGTTGTTCTTGTTGCAGCCCTTTTGAGGCTGCTGCCGCATTGGCCTAACTTTACGCCGATTGCAGCCATGGCTCTTTTTGCTGGTACCTATTTCGACAGAAAGCAATTTGCTTTCGCCATTCCGATCGCCGCGATGTTCATAAGCGATCTCGTTATTGGTCTGCATGCCAATATGCCTGCCGTCTATATGAGTTTTGCCATCACGGTTCTTATTGGTATGGTGATCCGAAAAAAAGTAAATGTGGGATCAATTTTACTGGCATCTTTTTCATCAGCTGTTATCTTTTTCCTGATAACAAACTTTTCTGCATGGATCGCCAGTCCATTTTACCCACAAACCGCAGCAGGCCTTGCTGAATGCTATGTTGCAGGCCTGATGTTTTTTCGTGATTCCACCAACGGACTCTCATTCTTCATGAATGATCTTCTTGGAACCACCTTTTTCAGTGCGGCATTCTATGGAGCCTTTTATCTTGTACAGATGAGGTTCCCGGTTCTGGATAAATCCAGATTCTGATTGAATAACACATCATCCTTTTCCCGGAAAAGGAAATAATTCTGAGACTCACTTGAATCGATTTGCACCATTGAAGAAATATTCAATGGTGCTTTATTTTATTGGGTATTTTTGCTAAGATGAGTGATATTATTCGCCTACTGCCTGATTCTGTGGCAAACCAAATTGCTGCGGGTGAAGTTGTTCAACGACCGGCTTCAGCGGTCAAGGAATTACTGGAAAACACCATTGACGCCGGCGCAACCGAAATTAAACTCATTATCAAAGATTCCGGGAAGTTGCTGATTCAGGTCACCGATAACGGTTGTGGCATGTCTGAACGTGATGCCCGGATGTGTTTTGAACGCCATGCCACTTCCAAAATTCAAAAAGCCGATGATCTCCTCGCGATCCGCACCATGGGTTTCCGGGGTGAAGCGCTCGCCTCAATCGCATCCATCGCACAGGTTGAGTTAAAAACAAAACGACATGAAGATGAGGTTGGCACCTCCATCCTGATTGAAGGTACAGAATTTAAAGGGCAGGCGCCGGTGAATTGCCAAAACGGAACCACCGTTTGTGTTAAAAATCTTTTTTTTAATGTGCCGGCACGACGGAATTTTCTCAAATCGAATACCCTGGAATTAAAATACATCATTGAAGCTTTTTTCAGGGTGGCGCTGGTGAACCCCGACATTGTATTTACTTTTTATAACCAGGATAAAACACTGTTTCATTTACCCTCCGGAAACCTTAAACAACGGATCATTAATCTCTACGGATCGTATTATTCCAACCGGCTGATTCCTGTGGAACAACAAAGTGCGATGGTCAACATCTCCGGTTTTATCGGGAAACCTGAATTCGCCAAAAAATCCAGGGGTGAGCAGTTTTTCTTTACCAATGGCCGGTTCATGAAAAGCCCCTACCTGCATCATGCCGTGGAGGGCGCCTTCAAAGAATTGATTCCGGATGATTCTGTTCCCTCCTACTTTATTTACATGGAAGTTGATCCGCAAACCATTGATGTGAACATCCATCCTACCAAGACAGAAATTAACTTTCAGGATATTAAAAGCATCTATGCCATTCTTCATGCTGCCGTGAAACAGGCCATTGGCAAATTCAGCCTATCGCCAACCCTTGATTTCGAAACGGAGCAAAGCATGAATTTCCCCCCGATCCCCGAAAATCACCCCATCAGGCAACCGGTTATTACTGTTAATCCTGACTACAATCCCTTTGAAAAGAAAACACAGCCTCAAACCAGCTTTAGCTTCCCCCAAAAGCCATCTCCCTCCATTCAGGGCTGGCAGGATTTGTACACGACGCAACCACCTCCTTTGGACGATATTGTTGAATTTCCTGAACCCTCTAAAATCAGTTTATGGGAATCATCAGGTGATGGATTGGGTGAAACCACTTTAAACAGGAAGAAAGGCGCCCAGGTTCAAAATTCATTTTTGGTCACGCATACTCAGTCTGGAATCATCATAATCGATCAGCAACATGCGCATGAAAGGGTATTATATGAAAGGTTTCTGGAAGAAAACAGGGCAGAAAACACTCCCGGACAACACCAGCTTATCCCTCAAACCATTACCCTAAGCCCTGACGATACGCAACTTTTGAATGAATGGAACAGCTACTTCCGGCAGCTTGGTTTTGAAATTGATGATTTTGGCAAAGGAAGCTTTGTCATTCACGCTATTCCCATGAACCTGGAAACACCTGATGTCGGGAAGTTTATCGAGTCGGTACTTGAATCGCTCAAATCTCCCGGACAAGATCATAAAATGGATCACAGGCATTTACTTGCCAAAGCCATGGCTAAAAAACTGTCAGTGAAAAGAGGGAAAAAACTACATCAGGAAGAGATGGACGCTTTAATCGAGAACCTCTTTGCTTGTAAAACACCGGGGTTTTCACCGGACGGCAAACCAACTATGATGGTCATTTCTTTTGACGAGTTGAATACGAAATTTAAAATCTAACGTTTAATACACTTATGTCGCAACAATATAGTCCTGCCGGATTCAACCTGCTTCCTCCTGTTGTAAAAAATCTGCTGATTATCAACGGGTTGTTCTTTCTGGCAAGCTGGTCCCTGCAATACCGTGGCATTGACCTGGGCAATCTGCTGGGCCTTCATTATATTCAATCAGATTTATTCAGTCCATACCAGTTTGTATCGTACATGTTTTTACACGCCAACTTTTCACACGTTGCGATGAACATGTTTGCGCTGTGGATGTTCGGCTATTTGCTGGAAAACGTTTGGGGGTCAAAAAGATTTCTGACCTATTATATGGTTACAGGTATCGGCGCCGCAATTATTCAAACCCTTGTTAACTGGTGGGCATTCTCCTCTGTCGATGCTGCCGTTCATGTGTATTACCAGAATGCAAACATACAGAACTTTGTCAACCTCATGAAAGCTTACCCTCCACATAGCGACCAATTGGTTAGTGAATTAAATAGCTTTCTATCCAAATGGGTTGATGCGCCGGTAAGCCCTGAAAATATTCAGATGTCAAAAGATTACGTGAACCAGTTTTGGCAGGATTATATCAGCACTCCCACTGTTGGAGCCTCTGGAGCAGTATATGGAATCCTTCTGGCATTTGGAATGATGTTTCCAAACATGCTCGTTTACGTCTATTTTCTTTTTCCCGTTAAAGCAAAATGGATTGTAATCATCTATGGTGTGCTAGAGCTATATTCGGGTATTGCCAACAATCCGGGCGATAATGTGGCACATTTTGCGCATCTCGGCGGGATGATTTTTGGTTTCTTTTTAATATTGTACTGGAAGAAAAAAACAGGATTATATACATGATGAATTACAACTATAACCAAAATCAGAACCCATTTGAGGAAATCAAACGGTTTTTCAGGCAAGGATCGGCTTTATCGCTGCTCATTCTCGTCAATGTGGCCGTGTGGGTTCTCATTCAGGCCCTGAAGGTCATTTTTTTCTTTAACAACAGTCCTGAAGGCGAAGTCCTTGAGATCTTTAAAAATGCCTTTGCAATCCCGGCCCTGGTTCCGGCATTGTACCTGAAACCATGGACATTAATCACCTATAATTTTCTCCATTTTGACATCTGGCATATCCTGTTCAACATGTTATGGTTGTTCTGGTTTGGCAAAATTTTCCTGGAGTTCCTCCCCTCCCGGCAATTGGTTTGGATTTATTTTCTGGGAGGGATCAGCGGCGGGCTTTTTTATGTTTTCGCTTTCAATATTTTTCCGGTTTTTGCCGCTGTAGTGCCTGAATCGTTTGCCCTGGGCGCATCTGCTTCCGTTATGGCCATTGTGGCTGCCATTGCGGTTTATGTTCCGAATTACACTATTCAGCTTTTTCTGTTCGGACGGCTGAAGATCATCTATCTGGCCGTTATCCTTTTCGTATTTGACTTTTTTATGATTCCCTCGGGGAATGCAGGCGGACACATCGCCCATATTGGCGGAGCATTGTTTGGCGCATTATATATCTTGTTTTACAGGTTCTCAAAAACAGCCTCACTCCCCGGGAATCCTCCCGATTTTATCCGGAATTTTATCCATTTGTTCCGCAGAAAGCCGCAAACCAATCAAACATATCCCGGAAATTACGGAAGACCTGTTTCAGATGAAGAATACAACCTGAAAAAAAAGGATTCTCAGAAGAGAGTCGATGAGATTCTGGATAAAATTTCCAGGGGAGGTTATGATTGCCTGACAAAAGAAGAGAAGGAGTTTCTGTTCAAGACATCGAATAAACGCTGACACAACTAAAAGGTTTGATGATGAATGGCCGGTCAATCCTGAAAACGATTCTGTATTTCCTGAATATATGCTTAGTAATTGGCTTGCTGGCATCATATCTGTCGGGATATATCAGTCCGGATAAATTCTGGATCCTGGCATTCTTCGGACTTGCTTATCCTATATTTCTGATCCTCAACATCCTGTTTGTCCTTTTTTGGCTTTTAACCTGGAAGCGGTTTATTTTCGTTTCCCTGATCACAATACTCATAGGATTTCACAGCCTGCTTGCGATTTTTCCCATCCGCTTCTCACAACCAAAGGCAATGTCCTTTCCACAGATAAAGATTGTCAGTTTCAATGTTCACTCACTTTACGGGAATCAGCCTGCTGACAATCAAAAAGAGACTAAAAGCAAAGTCACTGAATTTCTTGCGAAACAAAATGCTGACATTATTTGCGTTCAGGAATTCTACGCCATCGGAGAGGACTTCTCTCAAACCCTGTCAAAATTCGCCAGCTCGATTCATCTTGAATATTATTCTTTTAAAAATTATACGGAATTCTATAATAAGCGAAAAATCAATGCAATTGCAACATTTTCACGGTTCCCCATTGTGAATTTCGGCGCTTTACGACTGCCGGAACGCAGCCACTATGCTACTTTCAGCGATATAGTTATGCAAGGTGATACTGTCAGGGTGTATAACCTTCACCTGGAGTCCATCCGGTTCGGGTACGACGATTATTCTTTTTATTCGCATCTCACCGAACCGGATATCGAAGAAGGAACCACAATCAAAGAAGGAACCCAGATCAAAGAAGGGTCGAAACGTATGATCTGGAAACTTCGCAAAGCCTTTATTATCAGGGCGAAACAAGTCAACATCCTGGCTAAACACATTGCTTCATGTCCATACCCGGTCATTTTATCGGGCGATTTCAACGATACCCCATCATCCTATACCTATCACCAGCTCACCAACAAATTGGCCGACTCATTTATTGAGAGCGGTCATGGACTGTTTAAAAGCACCTATGCCGGAAAATTACCCTCCTTTAGAATTGACTATGTGCTGCATTCCAAAAAGTTTAATTCAATTTCCTATCAAACTTTTGACATCGACATATCCGACCACTACCCAATCACGACCACCCTGGTTAAATTACCTTAAAATCAATCACAGTGGACTTCAACCTCACATCAGAATTCAAGCCTACGGGCGATCAGCCGGAGGCCATCAAACAGCTCGTTGAGGGCATTCAACGGGGTGATCCGGGACAAGTGCTTTTAGGGGTAACCGGTTCGGGGAAAACCTTTACCATTGCCAACGTCGTGCAACAGGTTCAGAAACCCACCCTTGTGCTGAGCCACAATAAAACCCTGGCTGCCCAGCTTTATGGTGAATTCAAGCAGTTTTTTCCCGACAATGCCGTCGAATTTTTTGTATCCTATTATGATTATTATCAGCCGGAGGCTTTCATTCCGGTAACCAATACCTATATCGAAAAGGATCTTTCCATCAATGAGGAGATTGAGAAATTGCGGTTGAGCGCCTCCTCTGCCCTTTTATCCGGTCGCCGCGACATCATTGTTGTTTCATCGGTTTCATGCATTTATGGCATTGGTAACCCGGATGATTTCAGTCAGAATGTGATCAGGCTTCAGCAAGGCGATCAGATTGGCCGGAAAAAGTTACTGAATTCGCTGGTCAATAGTCTTTACTCCCGCACGGAAGGTGAGTTTGTCCGTGGCCGGTTCCGCGTCAAAGGAGATTCCATCGATATTTTCCCTGCTTACCTTGACATCGCCTACCGGGTTATTTTTTTTGGCAACGAAGTGGAAAGCATGGAGTCGTTTGATCCGCTCACCGGGCGCAAAATCGAAAAGATGGACCTGATGACGCTATATCCCGCAAACATATTTGTAACATCACAGGATAAAATGCGTGAAGCCCTGGTAGAAATACAGGATGATCTGATCAAACAGTGTGCGTACTTCCGTGAGAATGGCAAGGATCTGGAGGCAAAACGACTGGAAGACCGGGTAAGCTATGACATTGAAATGATGCGTGAACTGGGCTACTGCTCAGGCATTGAAAACTATTCGCGGTATTTTGATGGCCGCACATCGGGTTCAAGGCCATTCTGTCTTTTGGATTTCTTCCCCAATGATTTCTTAATGGTCATCGACGAGAGTCATGTGAGTATTCCTCAGATCCGGGCCATGTTTGGCGGTGACCGGTCGCGCAAGCAAACACTGGTTGAGTATGGATTCAGACTCCCTTCCGCCATGGATAACCGTCCGCTGAAGTTCGAAGAATTCGAATCAATGATCATGCAAACCATCTATGTAAGCGCTACCCCGGCTGATTTTGAATTGCAGCAGTGTGAAGGGATCGTGGTTGAACAGGTTATCCGCCCAACCGGATTGCTGGACCCATATGTGGAGGTAAGACCCAGCCTGCGGCAAATCGACGACCTGCTCGATGAAATCAACCAACGCATCATTAAGCATGAACGCACCCTGGTGACGACGCTCACCAAGCGTATGGCGGAGGAACTGACAAACTATTTTACAAAGATTGATATCCGCTGCCGTTACATCCATGCCGATGTTGACACATTGGAACGGGTTGAAATTCTGCGGGATCTGCGGCTTGGCGTATTTGACGTGCTGGTTGGTGTGAATCTGCTTCGCGAAGGGTTGGATTTGCCGGAAGTATCGCTGGTGGCTATTCTCGATGCAGATAAAGAGGGCTTTCTGAGGTCAGAAAGGTCGCTTACGCAAACGGCAGGGCGGGCAGCGAGGAATATCAACAGCAAAGTGATCATGTATGCTGACAAGGTCACAGAATCGATGCGCCGCATGATGGAAGAAACCAACCGTCGCAGGGTAAAACAGATTGCCTACAACACCAAAAACAACATTACTCCTACCCAGATTGTTAAAAGCACCCGTGATATCATGGGACAAACAGCCGTTGCTGATGGAAACAAACCCCAGCCAGTGCCCTATTATGAAAGTGAGAAAATAGATGTGGCAGCCGATCCGCTCATTAAATATCTTTCAAAAGAACAACTGCAGAAACTGATCAATAAGAACCGTAAAGCCATGGAAGATGCTGTAAAAAGCCTTGATTTTCTGGAAGCTGCAAGGTTGCGGGACGAAATGAAAGCGTTGCAGGGAATGGTTGAAAAAAAAGGCTGACTACTTTCGTAATCAGCCTTTTTGCGTTATGAAATGCTGAAATCTATTTTACATCCATCAATTCAACATCGAAAACGAGGGTGGAATAAGGTGGAATCTGACCCATATCACGTTCTCCGTAAGCAATGCTTGAGGGAATAATGAAAGTGGCTTTGCCTCCAACATTCATCATGGCGATGCCTTCGTCCCAGCCTTTAATAACTTGTCCTTGCCCTAAGGTAAATTCGAAAGGCTCGTTGCGGTCGCGCGACGAATCAAATTTGGTGCCATTCAACAGCGTACCGGTGTAGTGTACTTTCACCTTTTTGCCTGCTGCTGCTTTAGCTCCGGTTCCTTTTACCTTCTCAACATAAATCAAACCTGTTGCAGTTGGTTTCGCGGTAATTTTATGATCTGCCAAATATTTCTTCATGAGATCTCCTTCTTGTTTTTTATTGGTTTCAAGTTTAACCGTTTCTGCTTTTTTCTTATCATTTGCTGCTTTTTCATGGTCAGCTTTTGATTGAACATCAACGATTTCGACGTTATAAATGACAGTGGAATAAGGTGGAACCATTGCTCCGCGTCCAGCTTCGCCAAAAGCAATTTTTGATGGAACGATCAGGGTAGCTTTGCCGCCTTTAACCATTTTGGAAACACCTTCTTCAAATCCGGGAGTGTCAAATTTCTTTCCAAATTCAAATTCCATGGGTTCTCCACGTTCTGTGGTTGAAAAAATCTGCTTTCCATCGATGAGCGAAACGCTGAAATGAGTTTTCACCCAAACGCCGGAATCGATTTTTGCGCCTTTACCTGCCTGTGTTTCGATAAAGATCAACCCTGACGGTGCCGGGGCTACGGTAATTTTCTTTTCTTCAATGTATTTCTTCAGTGCATCTTCCTCTTTCTTCATCATGGTTCCGGGTGAATCGATCGAAATCATGGTGATGTAAAAATGTACCACACCGTTGCTATCAATGAATGGAGGACGTTTAGGCTGGCGGAAAGTCTTGGTAAACAATGAGTCAGCATTGATGATGAAATCGGCGCTGTCACCTGGAGAAAGCATACGGATTCCTTCGTAAATGTCACCTTTGAACTCTGATGCCGGCAATTGAAACCGTACGGGAGTTCCCATGGCTGCTTTGCTGTTAAAAAGCGTAGAATCTTTATATTTATAACGCATATTCAACGAAACCCAATCTCCAAGTTTTGCCTTTACTGTGTCCTTGCTCACTTTATATAATTTGTAATACAAGCCTGTCGCCGTTTTATCATAACCAGGATATTTTGAGGAACAAGCCAACATTGTCAAAGCAACCAACATTACGATGACCAATGGATTCACAATCATTTTTTTCATACTTTGCATTTTAAAAATTTTGGTTAATAATCATTGAACTATATTTATCTTATCGCTGTAAAACACTTTTCACTCACATTATCTGCATTTTGCCTCTCTACCACATGATTGGTCAATCGCGCGACAAAGATACTAAAGTCCTGTATATCCTATGAAGATGAGTTCATTTTTTTAACGGGTTAATTGCACATAGTTCCACGTCGCAAACCAGGGCGGCTCTGGCCGGTATCTTTGACATGTCGCCAAGCAGTCCAAAGGCCAGGTGCGAAGGCACAATCAACTTTGCCCGGCTGCCCCGCTGCATCAGCATGATCCCTTCTTCAAGGCCACTGACTACGTTCCTTTTCCCGACCTCAAAATTCAGCAGTTTGACAGAATCAGTCTGATAAACAAGGTCGCCTGTGAGCAAGGTTACCTTATATTTAATAGCAACAATATCGCCTGGTTTGGCGCCAGTACCGTCGCCTTTCTTATAAATCATGTACCGCAAGCCTGTTTGGGTTTTTGTCATCTCCCAATGATAACGGAGTATAAAATCATCAATCTCCTGAATTTCTGACTGTACGATCTCATGGTTAAATGAAACCGCAGAGTCCTCCATCGACTTCAAACTGGTGTCCTGACTTGTATTGGTGGATGTTTCGGTACATGAAGCCAAAAATATCACCCCCGCACAAAAGATCATCCGGCAAATCTTACTGAAATGAATATTCTTGAGGCTGGCCAATCTAATAAACAGATTTAAGCATGGGTTGATACAAAGGCAATAGTTGCCTGAATTTCAAGATGGTTTCCTCGAGTGTTGTGTCGCAGTTGGCCCCGGCTGCATTCCGGTGTCCGCCACCGTTAAAATACTCGGCAGCAAGCGTATTCACGGCAAAAGATCCTTTCGACCTGAACGAAACCTTCACGATTCCGTCTCTTTCCATGAACAATGCCGCCAGGTTTATATCTTTAATGGAGAGTGCATAATTGACCACCCCTTCCGTATCGCCAATCTGATGGTCAAACCTTTCCAGATCTTCCTTTGACAGCGTAATATAAGCGGTATGAAATTCAGGCAGAACCACCAACTGATCGCTGATCGAGTAACCCAACAGCCGCAGCCTGCTTTCTGAATAAGTGTCGTAAATTAACCGGTGAAGGTGCTCGCCGTCAATGCCCAACCGGAAAAGGTCGGCCATGATCAAATATGTTTTCACATAATTACAGGCATAACTTAAAGAACCTGTGTCAGTTATAATTCCAGCATAAATACATTCCGCAATATCTTTGTCAAGCAGGTTTAAATCACCCATTGCTTCAATGAAATTGTAAATAATCTCTGAAGTTGAAGAAATGCGTGAAATTGAAATCTGGTGATCAAACTCGTCAGAAGGGTTTAAATGATGGTCAATGAGTACTTTAACAGCCTTGGATTGACGAACATACGGCGCAGCATTGTTCAGTCGCCCCAGGTTGTTGTAATCTGCGGCGATAATCAATTGAGCCTGTCCAATGGCCTGAAGGCACTCATTTTCCCGGGACGAGAAAATTAAAATTTCCTCACACCCTTTCATCCATGCAAGGAAATCGGGGTAGGGATCGGGAATCATAACCTGTACCGAATGATTTTTCTTCTTCAGATAGGCTGCAAGCGCCAGGCTCGATCCGATGGCATCCCCATCCGGGTTGGAATGGGTGGTAATCAGTATCCGTAAAGGTTGGGAAATCAGTTCGGAAATAAGGGTAAAGTCAGTATTTTCCAAATAGTTC
>JBAXFM010000033.1:0-26027 GCA_037139855.1 Bacteroidota bacterium | reverse complement strand
TTGATGAACAGGAACTCACTTCTTTTTCTGAAGTTTGTCAAGACGGTTGAGTCCTTCGATAGCCTTATCATAATTCACCTCAATTTTCAGTGATTTTTGATAATCCTCATACGCTTTTTTGAAATCGCCCGAAAGTTCATACGCATAGCCCCTGTTAAAGTAGGCCTCATAATAAGCAGAATCCTTTTTAATAGATTCGCTGAAAAATTGAACTGCCTTTGTAAAATCCTTCAAATAGACAAGGTATATGTACCCCTGGTTATATGATGCTTCCCTGGAAACCGTGTCTGTTTTTGCCAGGATTTGGTAGGTCGCAATAGCCTGATCAAACTTTCCTGTTTCCTGATAGTACAACCCCAGCATATACAGGGCATCCCTGCTGTTTGGCCGGAGCTTCAAGGCATTTTTAAAATAAAGTTCAGCCATTGGCTCTCTCTTAACCGCATATAATTCACCAAGTTCAACATAGGCCTCATAGTATTCCTGATTTTTATCAACTGCCTGTTTAAGATCGCTAACTGCATGAATGGTATCGCCCTGTTCGAGCAATGCGATTGCCCTCGTATAATAACCGCCAGCATTTCCATTGTCGATGGCTAAAAGTTGCCTGACCGTAGCGTAACAGTTTTTATAGTCTTTGATAATCAGGTAAAGTTTTGCCAGTTTCAGAACAGCATCAGCATCCCTGGGTTTTTTGCTGATCGCCTTAATCAAAGCATCTCTGCTTTCTTCAGGCTTCCCCATTAACAGGTAAATATCGGAAAGGGTGATGTAGGAGGCCGACTTGGTATCATCAATCGATATTGCCCGGCGAACATCTTTCAACGCATTGTCAAACTGATGGTCGAGCAGATAAAATTTTGCTCTTTTGTTGTAGAGGTCAGGATTGTCAATATCGGCATCTATCGCCTGATTGAACATTTCGAGCCGCAGGCGCGTCGTATCGTTGTCCTGCTTTTGCCCGTTTGATATATCTCCTCCGTTTTGGCATGAAAATAATGCAAACAGGCAAAGCAACAGACAACTGATTGGGATGTTCCTCATTTTACACATGTGCACTTAAAACTTCCCTGATTTTTGCTTCCAGCTCATCTGCAAGTTCCGGATTATCATGCAGTATCTTTTTAACCGCATCACGGCCTTGTCCGAGTTTTGTCTCACCGTAGCTGAACCACGAACCACTTTTTTTAATCACATTGAGTTCTGTGGCCAGATCGATGATTTCAAAAGGTCGGGAAATGCCTTCACCGAAAATGATGTCGAATTCAGCTTTCCGAAAAGGCGGAGCAACTTTATTTTTTACTACTTTCACTTTCACGTGATTACCAACAACCTCATCTCCCTCCTTCAACTGAGTCTGCCTGCGGATATCGAGGCGAACAGATGCATAAAACTTCAGGGCATTTCCACCTGTAGTGGTCTCAGGATTGCCAAACATAACACCAATCTTTTCCCTGAGCTGGTTGATAAAAATACAACAGGTTGCAGTTTTACTGATGGTTGAGGTTAATTTACGCAATGCCTGCGACATGAGCCTTGCCTGCAAACCCATCTTTGAATCCCCCATCTCCCCTTCTATTTCACTTTTGGGTGTAAGGGCTGCCACTGAGTCAATCACGATAATGTCGATCGCCCCAGAGCGAATCAGGTTTTCAGTGATTTCCAGGGCTTGCTCACCGTTATCCGGTTGCGAAACAAGCAGATTTTCAACATCTACGCCAAGTTTTTGTGCATAGAACCGGTCAAAAGCGTGTTCAGCATCAATGAATGCAGCAATGCCTCCTGTTTTTTGCGATTCAGCAATTGCATGCAATGCCAGTGTTGTTTTTCCGGAAGATTCAGGACCATAAATTTCAATTACACGCCCCTTTGGAAGGCCCCCGATGCCCAATGCTGCATCCAACCCGATTGATCCGGTAGAAATTACATCTACCGCCTCAATGGCATTATCGCCCAGCCGCATGATGGTTCCTTTCCCATACGTCTTTTCAAGCTTATCCAGCGTAAGCTGCAAAGCCTTCAATTTCTCTTTATTCACTTCGTTTGCCATGATTTTTTTCCTCCTTTTAGTTGCAGAGACACGTTTGTGTTTCTGAGACCGCCATGCTGAAGCATGGCGTTTGTTAATACCCCGTTGCTTGCAGGATCTGGGCGGTATGGTTTTTCGTATCTACTTTCGTAAAAACATGAGCTATCTTCCCGACTTCATCGATGATGAAGGTCATCCGGTTAATACCTTCATACTCCTTTCCGTAAAGCTTCTTTTTTCCCCACACACCATACTCCATGATAATACTCTTTGCTTTATCGGAAAAAAGGGTAAAAGGTAATACATGTTTTTCAGAAAAATTTTTATGCGACTTTTCATCATCAGCGCTCACACCGATGACTTTGAATCCTTTCTCTATGAGAATCTGATAATTATCTCTTAAATTGCAGGCTTCGGCTGTGCATCCTGGTGTGTTGTCTTTCGGATAAAAATACAGAATCACTTTGCTGCCTCTGAAGGAAGCTAATGACACCGGTTTGCCATATTGATCAAAAGAATCAATACCGGGTGCTATATCACCAATGTTTAATTGTGCCATAATCAATTCAATAAATAATGAATGATATGATAAATATCAGCCATCAAAATTAGGAATTTAGAACAGAAAAGCCTCCCGGCATGCCATTGAGTTATTAACAACTTTATGTTGCCTGGTTCGTCAGATAAAATTTACAAAAGGTCTTCAACCCACATTCAGTACAGAGAGGCTTGCGGGCCTGACAGACATACCGGCCATGCAGGATGAGCCAGTGATGGGCAATAGAACGTAAATTTTCAGGAATATACCTGACAAGTTGCTGCTCTGTTTGCAAGGGATTCTTGGCATTGGTAGATAAACCAAGGCGTGCAGAAACGCGAAAAACATGGGTATCAACTGCCAGTGCAGGTTTTTTATATATCACAGACGCCAGCACATTGGCGGTTTTCCGGCCGATCCCGGGAATTTTTTGCAGTTCGTCAACATCCGATGGTAAAATCCCATCATAATTTTCGACCAGCGCTTTTGCCATACCAATCAAGTTCTTTGTTTTGTTGTTCGGATAGGAACAACTCCTGATCAGGTTAAAAACATCAGCCGGGTCAGCAGCAGCCAAAGAAGGCGCGTTGGGAAATTTTTGAAACAACGGAGGCGTGATGATATTGACACGTTTATCGGTACATTGGGCCGAAAGAATGACAGCAACGACCAGTTCAAATGGATCAGTGTAAAGTAGTTCCGTTTCTGCAACCGGATGATGTTGGAGAAAATAGTCAAGTACAAGCCTGAATCGTTCTTCTTTTCGCATGTGAAAGAGTTTGAGCAAAATTGCGAAAAATCACGGATTAATCAAGTATGTTTGCATTGTTTGTTATAAAGCAGATTAAAAATACCTCATCCCCTGGCCCCTTCTCCTAAAAGAGAAGGGGAATTCCCTCTCCTTCAGGAGAGGGTTAGGGTGAGGTGAAGAAAAACGGAAATACAATGGCAGAAAATGAATTTGACATACTCATTGCAGGCGCCGGACCTGCAGGGTGTACGCTGGCGCTTAACCTGGCACCCAAAGGCTATCGTATCGGGATCATTGAAAAGGATATTTTTCCACGACATAAGATTTGCGGAGATGCCCTGAGTGGCAAGGTGCTGAATGTGATGAAACGGATACCGGGAGATGTTTACACCGACTTCCTCCGGAATGTGGATAAAATTCCATCCTGGGGCATCCGGTTCATTGCGCCGAACCATCATGAAGTCGATATTCCGTTTTTGTTGAACCGGGAAGAAAATCATATGCCACCCGGCTACGTTTGTAAACGGAATGATTTCGACAATTTCATGTTCGACCGGCTGCAAGATTATTCAAACATCCATATATTTCAGGGTGAACGGATTGAGCGGGTAACAACCCATCGGGATAATGTCCTGGCAAATACTGCTAATCATGAATTCACCGGAAAAATTATTGCCGGAGCCGATGGGGTCCACTCAACTGTGCGGAAATTTATGCATGATGCTACCATTGACAAACATCATTTTTGCGTCGGCATTCGGGGATATTATGAAAATGTAATCGGCCTGCATCCTGAAAATTACATCGAACTGATTTTCTTAAAGCGCCTACTCCCCGGATATTTCTGGATATTTCCATCCACCAGGGGCCAGGTCAATGCAGGTTTCGGCATGATGCAGCACCGCATAAGCCGGCGCAGGGAAAATCTGACTCATATCCTTGAGGATATTATAAACCATGACCCATTGATAGCGCCGCGCTTCAGAAGTGCCAGGCTAACCGCTAAACCCGAAGCACATACCCTCCCGCTCGGATCATTCAGGTTAACCCGTTCGGGCAACCGGTTTATCCTGCTTGGCGATGCTGCATTTCTTGTTGATCCTTTCAGCGGGGAAGGGATCGGCAATGCAATGGCCAGTGGTGAAATAGCCGCAGCTATTCTGGAGGATAATTTCAAAACCAACAATTTTACTGCTGAAGCGCTAAAAACCTATGATACCCGAATTCAGAAAAGATTTGCACAGGAATTTAAAACCATGACGGCAATGCAGCAACTGGCAGGTTCATCTGGATTATTCAATTTTGTAGTGAATAAAGCGCGAAACAACAGGGAAGTTAGGGAATTGCTCACCGCTATGTTTACCAATGAAGATATCAGAAAAAAACTGATCCGGCCGGGATTTTATGCCCGCTTGCTATTCAAATAAAAGAAGATAAGTTAATTATTTGCCGCGAAGAATGGTCACGGAACCTTTCAGAACATCATTGGTATACTGGCCGGTGCATTTCAGGATGTAGAAATACGTGCCATCCGACAGATGATCACCATCCCAGTCTTCACTTTTATAATCGGTTTCGTTAAAAACCTTTTTTCCCCAACGGTCATACACCAGAAGTTCAGTGCCCAGGTAAGCTATCCGATAATCTTTCTTATCATCTTCTTTTAACCGGACAAGAAACTTTTCATTGATTTCATCGCCATTCGGAGTAAAAATATTCCGGATATCAAGTTCAGCCTTGTTGATGCTCAGGGTATGCATAATGGTTGTATCACAACCATTTAAATCGGTAAAACTGAGTTTCACCTTAATCTGACCGGCTTTGACCGTGTCGCTGTAGAGATGAGAAACAGGGTTGAGGTTGGGAATTTTAATCTTATCGCCAAAATCCCAGGTCCAGTTTGCCATATATTTCTTCATTGAATCAGGAAAAACCACAGTTACCGTTGGGTTGGTAAGATAGATTGTGTCAGCGGGACTAAATGTAAAATCGATTTTGGGCGATCTTAATACATCCACAAAATATGAACTGTCAATTTTGCAGCCAAGTGAATCTGTTGCCCTGAAATTATTGCGTCCCGGACAAAGGCCAAAAACGATGGTATCCTGCGAATGCCCGCCATGCCATTCATAAATGTACGGAGGGTTGCTTTGCATTGGTGTTCCGCCAGAAACAAGCGCCTTAAACTGCCCTTTGCAGACTCCCGCACACCCAAGCTGATTGTAACGATACATGGTGTCGATGTACATGCGTGGGTGCATATAGATGGTTATCTCATTGCTGTTGTATGGTCCCAGGCCATTGATTGTCACAATGCACCGATAACTTCCTGTTGAACTGCTGAGACAAGGTTCGATCACATATATTGAATCCGTTGCATCTTTAATATCAATGAAATTCTTTTGCCATTGATAGGTGATTTTCGCTGTATCCGGCGCCGACACTACGGTTACAAATGATACACTGTCGCGAAAGCAAACGGAATCATTGGGGTACACTGAAACGGTTACCTGGCTCATGGCAGCCAGAGTACAGGAAAAGAAGACGACAAGGAGGAATTGTTTCATTTAAGATATCAAAACTGCCGCAAAAATAAGAAAATCTTTGATTCGGGCCACTTAATCAGATAACGCTTCAAATACCCTGCTTAGTATATCGGTTGCTTCGTTTTTGATGCGCTGGGTGCGATGATCAGTACAAATTGTTTGAAATCATAATCAAAGTACAGCCATACACAACTTCAATCCCTGATTCTGACAGTGTTTCACCAAATGCCGGAGATTCCGTTCCCGGGTTGAATATCACCCTTTTGGGCTTTAAACTGCGAATGTAATCATAATAAGGTATCAGATTTTTTGGGCCAATGTAAATGGTAATCGTATGAACATCCTCAAATTTCGAAAATGGCTTTTCTATCCGTACACCGCTTATTTCGCCTTCCCTGAGTCCAACAGCCACAACAGGTATGTTCCCGTATTTGAGTTTTCTCACAGCCATGTATGAAAACCGTTCAGGATTCAGGCTCGCACCCAGGACCAGGGTCTTTTTTTTCATGTGTTAATTAATTCACAATTTATGCAAAAATAAGAAAAAAACAGTCAAAACGGCTGAAATATTGGGATTGTGATGACACAATTTCAGAAAAAGAAGGGATTTAACGGTTTGGATAGAAATTTGCAAACAATCATGATAGAAAAAAAATGACCTATGAATTTTAATAATTTCACACTCAAAGCCCAGGAGGCTATCCAGAAAGCCCAGGAAATTGCAACTGCTTTTCAGAACCAGTCAGTTGAAAACACGCATTTGCTAAAGGCAATCCTGACCGTAGATGAAAATGTAATTCCCTACCTGCTGAAAAAACTCAATGCCAACACCGAAATAATCGGCAAAACCCTGGATAAAATGATCGAATCGTTGCCTAAAGTGAATGGCGGCGAACAATTTCTTTCAAGCGATGCTAACAAAGCATTGCAAAAAGCAGCATCACTGTCAAGGGAGATGAAGGATGAATTCGTTTCCATTGAACACCTGGTGCTTGGAGTTATTTCCATCAACGATCCTGCCTCACGCCTGCTTAAGGATCATGGGGTTACTGAACGTGATTTGATCACCGCCATCAGGCAACTACGACAGGGAAGCACTGTTAAAAGTCAGACAGCGGAAGAGACTTATCATGCGCTCAATAAATATGCCCGAAACCTCAATGACCTTGCAAGGGAAGGCAAACTTGATCCTGTTATCGGAAGGGATGAAGAAATCAGGCGGATTTTACAAATTTTATCGCGCCGGACAAAAAACAACCCGATCCTGATTGGCGAGCCGGGTGTAGGTAAAACAGCCATCGCTGAAGGTCTTGCTCATCGTATCATCGATGGCGATGTGCCCGAAAATCTTAAAAGCAAGCAGATCTATTCGCTTGACATGGGGGCTTTAATCGCCGGCGCCAAATACAAAGGAGAATTCGAAGAACGGCTAAAAAGCGTTGTCAAGGAGGTAATTTCAGCAGATGGCGAAATCATTTTATTTATCGATGAAATACACACGCTTGTTGGCGCCGGGGCCAGCGAAGGCGCCATGGATGCTGCAAATATTCTGAAACCTGCACTCGCCAGGGGTGATTTGCGCGCCGTAGGGGCCACCACACTCAAGGAATTTCAGAAATATTTCGAGAAAGATAAAGCCCTTGAACGGCGTTTTCAGCCGGTTATGGTCAATGAACCGGACACTGCAGATGCAATTTCAATCTTGCGTGGGTTGAAGGAACGCTATGAATCACACCATCATGTCAGGATCAAAGATGAAGCAATCATTGCAGCTGTGGAACTTTCGCAACGCTATATTACCGACCGGTTCCTGCCGGATAAAGCCATCGACCTGATTGACGAGGCGGCTTCGAAGCTGCGCCTGGAAATAAATTCGGTTCCCGAAGATCTGGAAAAGTTTGATCGAAAAATCCGCCAGATGGAGATCGAAAGGGAAGCCATCAAACGCGAAAACGATGAAACCCGGCTCAGTTCGTTGAATACGGAGATTGCCAACCTGAAAGATGATCAGCAGGATTTGCGGGCACGCTGGAAGGCTGAAAAAGACATTGTCGACAGCATTCAAATGCATAAAAATGAAATCGAAGCTTACAAACTGGAGGCAGACCAGGCCAACCGCAGCGGTGACCTTGGGAAGGTGGCAGAACTAAGGTATGGTAGGATTCCACAAGCGGAAAAAGAAATTGAAACCTTAAAAGAAAAATTATCTGCCATTCAAAAGGACTCCCCTCTTGTAAATGAGGAGATCGGGGCAGAAGAAATAGCAGCTATCGTAGCAAGGTGGACAGGAATCCCGGTCAGTCGCATGCTGCAAGGGGAGCGCCAAAAATTAATGGAGCTTGAAAAGGAGCTCCACATGCGGGTTGTTGGCCAGGAGGAAGCCATCGGTGCGATTTCCGACGCTATCCGACGCAGCAGAGCCGGACTTCAGGATTCCCGACGTCCGATCGGATCCTTTATCTTTCTGGGAACAACCGGTGTCGGAAAAACAGAACTGGCCAAAGCGCTGGCCGAATTTCTTTTTAACAGCGAGAACAACATGGTGAGGATCGACATGTCGGAATACCAGGAACGTCATACGGTGTCGCGACTCATCGGTGCTCCTCCGGGATATGTGGGTTATGAAGAAAGCGGTCAGCTTACTGAAGCCATCAGAAGAAAACCATACGCAGTGGTCCTGCTTGATGAAATTGAGAAAGCACATCCCGATGTATTCAATATATTGCTGCAGGTGCTTGATGATGGCCGTTTAACAGACAATAAAGGCAGGACGGTTGACTTCAAAAACACCATCATCATCATGACCTCCAATATCGGATCTCATATTATCCAGGAGAACATGATGCAGGTTAACAATAAAAACCGGGATGAGATTTTCAGTAAAACCCGGGAGCAGGTGTTTGATCTGCTTAAAAAAAGTATCAGGCCAGAGTTTCTGAACCGGGTTGACGAAATCATCATGTTCAAACCCCTCACGATGGAGGAGATCACACAGGTGGTTGAATTACAGCTAAATATAGTGAGTCAAATGCTCGAAAAAAACAACATTTTCATGTCGGCAACGCCCGAGGCCATTGCGCATATTGCAACGCTGGGTTTTGATCCACAGTATGGTGCCAGGCCTATTAAAAGAGTGATTCAAAAACAGGTGCTGAATGAGCTTTCGAAAATGATGCTTAAAGGGAATGTTGACCGGGATTCGGAGATAGAGATCGATGTTAAGGACGGACAACTGATATTCAACAACAGGTAATCACTATTTGCCAGGGATTTCAACTTTCTCCAGTTTGCCATTGTCGTATATCTCCTTTTTGGAGATGACTCCTTTCTCGTCATGATAAACCCATGTTCCATTCTGGTGGCCATTCGAATATTGGCCTTCGATCATCGGTCGTCCTGAATTGTAAAGGACTCTGAATAGCCCTTGCTTCTCCCCTGCTTTAAAGGCTCCGGAAAGTTTCAGCTTGCCGTCGAGGTAATATTGCTCCCAAAGGCCATCTTTAATACCATTTTTATAATTGTACAATTCCGACAAACTTCCTTCGGGATAAAAAATTTTGGACAAGCCATTAATTACGCCGGCCTGATAGGTTTCAAGTGAAACGACCGTTGCATTTGACTCACTGAAAAACTGCCAGATACTGTCTTTTTTTTCATTCAGGTAATTTCCTGCCGCCATTTTCTGTCCGTTGGCAAAGTACGAAGTTGTAGCGGCTTTCTTCCCCTGATCTGACATAACGGAGACTGTTTTCAGTTTACCAGTAGGGTAATAATAGCGAAACTCTCCGACAGGGACTCCATCCTGAAAGCGTCCTGTGTAAATAACGTGTCCGGCAGTGTCAAGTTTACGCCAGTAACCCTGCCTGTGCCCTTTGCTGTCAATAACATTCACGGTATCTTGACCTGATACAACCGCAGAAATAATTGTGAGCAGTACGATGATTGAAATACGAAACATAACCTGTAAAAAATTACTTTTGCAAAGTAAATCATTATTTCACTTGCAAACCTATCCTTCAAAACTTTTGGAACAAGCGGTAAACGAACTTGCCAGACTACCGGGCATTGGTCGAAAAACCGCACTGCGTATGGCTTTGCATTTATTGAAACGCAATATCCAGGAAGTTGAGTCGCTTGGAAATGCTGTTATTAAAATGCGAAATGAAATAATTTATTGCACAGAGTGCCGGAATATTTCCGACCAGGAGCTTTGTGCAATCTGTGCAAACTCAAAACGTGACCATTCACTGATATGCATTGTTGAAGACATACGGGATGTGATGGCTATTGAGAATACCGGCCAATTCAGCGGGGTTTATCATGTGCTGGGAGGCATTATCTCCCCCATGGATGGGATCGGTCCGCAGGATCTGCATATTGATGCGTTGATCCGCAGGGTGGCAACCGGGGAAGTTGGCGAATTAATCCTTGCGCTGCCAACAACCATCGAAGGTGATACCACCAATTTTTACCTTTACCGGAAGTTGTCAGAATACAATCTCAAACTTACCACCATTGCCCGGGGTATTTCCATTGGCGACGAACTTGAGCATACGGATGAAGTGACGCTGGGACGTTCGATCCTGAACCGCACCCTTTATGAATCAGGACTGTTGCGCAAATAGTGCCGTTTGCTCAGAAAAGTTCAAGTTGGTTAACTTTTACAGTCTTTTTGTTGTTCACCTCCAGATCTGCATAGTTTTGCAGCAAAGGTAAAATGGCCTTTTTAATAAGTTTAATGGGCGTTGTATGACGGGATTTGCTGAAATTCATCAGGGACTTTTTCTGACGTGCAGTTACCTTGATGGTTATTACTTTAAATTTGACAGGCTTCCGGGCTTTTTTGACTTTTTTTCGCGGCATGGCATCAGCGGTTGTTTAAAATTTCTTTGAAGTCGTTGATAATTTTCTTTGCCAGATTGTCTGCCTTAATCAGCAAGTCACTTTCTGCATAAATCCTCACAATTGCTTCGGTATTGGACCGGCGCAGATGAACCCATTCATTTTCAAAGTGAATTTTGATACCATCAATGGTTGAGATCGGGTATAACTGATACTTTTCGACAATGGTTTTCAATATCTGTTCAATATCCATTTCGGGCGAAAATTCAATTTTGTTTTTTGAAATGTAGTAGTTGGGATATTGATCGCGAAGGGCAGAGCATTTTTTACCCGATTTTACCAGGTGAGTTAAAAAGAGGGCAATTCCAACCAAAGCATCACGGCCATAGTGTAGTTCAGGGTAGATAACCCCGCCATTGCCTTCACCACCGATAACAGCGCCTTTCGCTTTCATCATTTCTACCACGTTCACTTCACCCACTGCCGAAGCAAAATAGGCGCCACCAGCCTTTTCCGTAACGATTTTAAGGGCCTGGGTCGAAGAGAGGTTTGAAACGGTATTTCCTTTCTGATACTGAAGAACATAATCGGCCACTGCTACCAGCGTGTATTCTTCGCCAAAAGGCTCTCCAATTTCGTTGATGATTGCCAGCCGGTCAACATCGGGATCAACGACAAAGCCCAGATCAGCTTTGTTTTGAACAACTGCTTCGCAAATGTCGCGGAGGTGTTCGGGCAGTGGCTCCGGATTGTGCGGAAAATGGCCGGTTGGATCACAATATAACCGATCAATTTTACGCACATTCAGCGCCTTCAGTAAAGCCGGGATGGCAATGCCTCCAGTGCTGTTAACAGCATCAATCACCACCCGCAGATCTGCCTTCCTGATGGCTTCGGGATCAACCAACGGAAGGGCAAGCACCTTCTCAATGTGTTTCTGAATATAGGAATCATCGGTTTGGTAACTTCCGAGGTCATTCACCTCTGCAAATAAAAATCCGGCTTTTTCAGAAATAGCCAGAACCCGCTCACCGTCGCCAGCCGAAAGAAATTCTCCCCTGTTATTCAGCAATTTAAGTGCGTTCCACTGTTTGGGATTGTGGCTGGCTGTAAGGATAATCCCACCACTCGCGTGTTCGTCCACTACTGCAATTTCAGTGGTCGGTGTCGTAGTTAACCCAATATCCAGCACATCTGCCCCCATACCCATCAGGGTGCCAACAACCACGTTGTTCACCATCAAACCTGAGATGCGGGCATCCCGGCCTACTACTATCCTGAGCTTTTCACCGGGATTTGACTCCTGCAAAAAAGTAACATATGCCGCAGTAAAGCGAACAAGATCAGCAGGAGTAAGTCCCTTGCCCGGCATCCCGCCAATGGTGCCTCTGATACCCGAAATTGATTTAATAAGTGCCATACAATATTTTCAGGCAAATGTAAAAGATTTCCAAGTTATCATTCAACACTGTTTGAAAATAAATAAAAACTGCCGGAAGGTCAAATTACTGACATCTGTTTTTTTCGTAATTTTGCAAAAGTGGATAAACTCTGAAATGGAAGAACCTTTTGAATCATATTTTGACGGCGAAACCTTATCTTTGGTAGGGCGATTTGAGAAGATGATCCAGCAGGATCAGCATTTCTTCTTTGATATTGCTGAATTTGAAGAGATTATCGAATATTATTTTTTCAAAAACGAACAACGGAAGGCCTTTCTGACCATTCACCAGGCGTTGGATCAACACCCTGGCTCTACCTCCATTTTAGTAAAACTGGCACAATTCCAGGTAAATGCGAAGAAAGATCGGGAAGCCTTGCGCATTTTAAAAGAGATTGAACATGCCGATGCTGCAGACAGCGATTTACATTTGGCGAAAGGAAACCTTTACAGTCAGCTCGAAAAGCCCGAAAAAGCCATTGAAGAATATAAAAAGGCCATTGATGGCGCTGATTATCTTGACGATATTTATTCCAGCATTGCATTCGAATATGAGAACATTGGAAAATATGATCAGGCCATTGAGTTTTTACTCAAAGCGCTTGAACTGAATCCGGAGAATGACGCTGCATTATACGAATTTGCCTTTTGCTGTGAAGTCTCACAGCAGCCTGACCGCAGTATCAATTTTTTATGCACTTTTCTCGACAGCCAGCCTTATTCAGTGGCCGCATGGTTTAACCTTGGCATCGCCTACAGCAACATTGACCTGTATGAAAAGGCCATTGATGCATACGATTTCGTTCTGGCGATTGACGATACTTTTTCATCCGCCTATTTCAACAAAGCCAATTGTTATGCCAACATCGGTAATTTTGACAAAGCCATTGAAACCTATGTTGAAACCTTTTTTTATGAGGATGCCGAGCCGGTAACCTATTATTATATTGCTGAGTGTTACGAAAAGCTCCGGAACTTTGATGCTTCCATTGAATATTACAACAAGGCCATTGCCCTCGACCCTGAGTTTGCAGATGCCTGGCTGGGCCTTGGGATCTCGCATGATGAATTAGGTAAACCGCAATCAGCGTTGCCTTTCATTCTTAAAGCCATCAAACTTACCCCTGCTATTCCTGAATATTGGTTTATTCTTGGCGACATACAGATCAAACTATCACAAATTACCGAAGGCATCAGTTCTTACCGAAAGGTGATTGAACTTGATCCTGAAGATACCGACATCTGGCTTGATCTTTCAGTAGTATACGCCGATCAGAAAGACTATGAAAAAGGGTATGCTGTGCTTTTGGATGGATTACAATATCATGAAACGAATGCTGATTTTTATTTCGGAATGGCATACTATCTTTTCATGATGGGAAAACCGCAACAAGGCAATGATACCATGTCCAAAGCCATGGGAATGGACCATGAAGGCCACAAACGTCTGTTTTCAACTTTTCCTGAAGCACAAAATCATCCGCAGGTTATAGAACTGATTGAATCCCTTAAAAAAGATTAAACAACCATAACTTCCATCATATGACTCAAAGTAACCTCACATTCCTGCCCGACCGTACAACCAAACCCAGACAAAATGGGATTGCGATGGTGATGGACAAAGGCCTAAGTGTTCGGGAGGCAGAAGACTTTATTGAAACAGCAGGTCATCTGGCCGATTTCGTTAAACTTGGTTTTGGAACATCGCTGGTTGGCAATAAAGTCAAAGAAAAAGTGAAGGTTTACCACGATGCAAACATCAAGGTATATGCTGGTGGCACTTTGTTTGAGGCCTTTGTGGTCAGAAATCTTTTTGACGATTATCTCCGGTACATCGACCAGTTGGGCCTTGATACTGTTGAGGTTTCTGATGGATCGATGGCCATGGAACATGATGTTAAATGCGAATATATCCATCAACTGGCCAGAAAATACACCGTTCTTTCTGAAGTTGGCTCCAAAGAATCGGGAATCATCATTGCGCCCGGACGGTGGATCGAAATGATGCAAAAAGAGTTGCAAGCTGGTGCATTCAAGGTAATTGGGGAAGCCAGGGAAAGCGGCAATGTTGGCATATACCGGGCAACCGGAAAAGCACACGTAGCCCTGATCAATAAAATTCTGGCAAAGGTTCAGGGAGACAAGTTACTTTGGGAAGCTCCATTGAAAGCACAACAAGTGTGGTTTATCAAAAATTTCGGCGCCAATGTAAATCTTGGAAATATTGCGCCCGCTGATCTCATCCCTCTTGAAACCTTGCGCCTAGGCTTGCGCGGAGATACCTTTTTCAGTTTTTTACCGGCAAAATTCAAGAAGTTTCAGCCGAAATAGCGAAATGGCGAAATAACCGGGAAGCAGCATGGAGCAGGAAAAACTGTTATTTGGGTTGATAGGGTTTCCACTGGGACATTCATGGTCAGCAGGATATTTCAATGAAAAGTTCAGATCAACAGGCGAAGCCGGAAAAGAATATCGCCTGTTTCCTTTAGAAAGTTTGAATGAATTCCAAGGACTCCTGGCAAAGTTTCCTGCGCTGGCCGGCTTGAATGTTACCATTCCCTATAAAGAAAAAATTATCCCATACCTTGATGAACTGGACGACACAGCCCGATCCATCGGCGCTGTGAATACGATCAGGATTATCCGGAAAAACGGGATGATTCTGACAAAAGGATTCAATACCGATGCGCCCGGATTTCTTCAGACACTCTCTGTCAAAATCCCCCAGGGACCAGCGTTGATTCTTGGAACCGGAGGCGGAGCAAAAGCAGTGGCTCATGCCCTGAACGGGAAAAACATCACATATACGTTTGTTTCCCGCAAAAATACCGGACCCGGAATTGTTACATATCATGACCTCTCCCCTGATTTGATCAGAGAGCATCTGCTGATTATTAACACCACCCCGCTGGGGATGTTTCCCGACACCGGAAAATTCCCGCCAATCCCCTATCTTCATCTTACTGAAGCCCATTTTTTGTATGATCTGATATACAATCCGGAAGAGACAGAATTCATCAGACGTGGCAAAGCAATGAAGTCTCAAACCATGAATGGGAGCCAGATGTTGCAAAACCAGGCGGACTTATCTTATCGGATTTTTAGTATTTAGAACTGTTCTCAATTGATGGCAACTTGTGTAATTAAGCCCTCTAATGCTTAATTTTGCCGTATCAAATCGATTAATCTACCAGATTCGTAAAAATCTATAACATTCTAAAACAATGTCTAAGGTTGCACATTTCATCTACATTCTGATTTTTTCTGCTATTGTACTGGCAGCGCTTGTCACGGTAACCTATATCGGATTTTCTTATTACAGACTTGGTATCGAAGACAGGTTCTTTCATCCAAATCATGAACTACTGAAGCCCAGTGGTGTATGGGGCCATGGCTTGGGTATTATCGGTTCGTTCCTGATGATCATTGGTGTTTCCGTTTACATGGTTCGAAAGCGATTCAGGGCATTGATCCGGCTGGGTTTACTGAAACACTGGCTTGAGTTTCACATTTTTCTGTGTTCACTGGGGCCTATTCTTGTACTTTTCCATACTTCCTTTAAATTCGGAGGGTTGGTAGCCATCAGCTTCTGGAGCATGGTAGCGGTTTTCCTTAGCGGGATCATAGGCAGATTTATATATATTCAAATTCCAAGAACAATAGAAGGCCGGGAATTGAGTTTAAATGAAGTACGGGAGCTCAAGAGCAACATCGGTGACACAATTAAAGAACTGGTGGCCCTGGATGATGAAAGCTATAATGTTATTGTTGATTCGACAAAGAGAAAGGTCGAACTTTATCATTCAAACTTTCTTATACGCTATATCAGAAAATACAGCGATGACCTTAAAACAATTCGCAACGTAAAAAAAGTTCTCAAGCGAAACAAAATTACCAAACCACAGCAGAAACAAGTATTAGACCTGGTTAGAAGTGATATTTCACTAAACAGAAGGATCGAAAGCCTGGTGATTATGCAGAACCTGTTCAAATACTGGCATGTAGCGCATCTGCCTTTTGCGCTGGTGATGTTGATTATCATGATTATTCATGTAGCTGTTACGATAGTTTTTGGTTACCGTTGGATCTTTTAATATGGAACTAATTTTCGAAAAAGTTGCGGCCTATTCAGTGGCAATCCTGCTCTGCCTGATTGTTGTCATCATTTATCTTCGTAAACAAAAGCGCGAGTCAAAAAGAGTAGAAGCAAAGATTGTCCAGGCCAAACTGGATGGCATGTACGAACCGGTATCTCTTCATCCTGTTGTGGATGAAGGCAGCTGCATCAGAACCGGCGCCTGTATTGCCGCGTGCCCGGAAAAGGATATTCTGGGAATAAGAAATGGAAAAGCAACCACCATCAATGCATCGCATTGTGTTGGCCATGGCGCTTGTTTTCACGCTTGCCCTACTCAAGCAATTACGCTATGCATCGGGACGGAGAAGCGAGGTGTTGAGTTGCCGCATGTGAACCAAAACTTTGAAACCAATGTTCCCGGCGTATTTATTGCAGGTGAATTGGGAGGCATGGGGTTGATTAAAAATTCGGTAGAGCAAGGCAGGCAGGCTGTTGACAACATTGTAAAATCACTCAAAAAAAACCACAACGCCACATATGATCTGATTATCATTGGCGCTGGACCTGCCGGTATTTCTGCATCGCTGAATGCAAAAAAACATCAGCTCAAATTCCTGACACTTGAACAGGACACCCTCGGGGGAACCGTATTTACCTTTCCACGGTCAAAAATCGTGATGACCTCAGCCATGGATGTTCCCCTGCATGGCAAGGTAAAGTTGTCGGAAACGAGTAAAACCGAGTTGCTTAGTTTCTGGAACAATGTTTTATCTAAAAACACCATTACCATTCAGGAAAACACAAAAGTTGAGGCGATTATTCCTGAAGACGGGCATTTCAAAGTTGAAACCCGGAAAGGCGAGCAATACACTACCAGTGCAGTATTGCTGTCAATAGGCCGAAGGGGGAGTCCCAGAAAGTTGGGTGTTCCGGGTGAAACACTTGAAAAAGTAGCCTACCGGCTATTAGAAGCTGAAGAAATACATGGTAAAGATATAATGGTTGTTGGCGGAGGTGACTCGGCCATTGAATCGGCCCTGTTACTGGCCGATCAGAACAAGGTAACCCTCACCTATCGTGGTGAAGCGTTCAGCAGGATCAAACCAAAAAACAATTCAAAAATCAAAGAAGCCATGCACGAAGGTCGTGTCAGCGTTATGTTTAACACAAACCCGGTCAGAATCGAAAAGGATGCCGTAGTCGTTACCACCATTGGTGAGGAGAAGGAGTTGAGCATTAAAAATGATCTGATCTATATTTTTGCCGGAGGAGAACTCCCCACTCAATTTTTACAAAAAGTTGGGATTACTATTACTAAAAAATTTGGCGAAGCTGTTTTAAAACATAAATAGTTCGTTTCTGCGTGAGCTAAAAAAGATTAATATAATACCTGATCATGAGTCAAAAAACCAGCCTTATATTCATCATTGTTTTTTTCACTTTCCTGGCCTGTAATTCAGGCTATGCACAAATTTCTCCGGGTGAGTTATCAAAGGTACATTCCCACCTCGAAGGGCTCTCAAATTGCACCAAATGCCACATCCTTGGAAAAAAAGTTTCTAACCAAAAATGTCTGGAGTGTCACACTGAACTGAAGGCAAGAGTGGACTTAAAAAAAGGATACCATTCATCCCCTGAAATCAAAGGAAAAGAATGCGTAACCTGTCACAGCGACCACCACGGATTAAATTTTCAAATCGTCCGGTTTTCAAAAGAAAAATTTAACCACAGCGTAACGGGATTCCCGTTAACAGGAGCACATGTTAAAAAACAGTGTATCGACTGTCATAAATCTGATCACATCGCAGATCTGAAAATAAAAAAGAAAAGTTTTACCTACCTTGGGTTGAATCAGGCATGCTTAACCTGCCACGCAGACTACCATCAGCAAACACTCCCGGCAACGTGCACCGATTGTCATGATTTTGTGGCATTTAAACCAGCGAAAAAATTTGATCATGCCAATGCTAAATTTCAACTGACAGGGAAGCACAAGGATGTTGCATGCATCGGATGTCATAAAATCGGGACAAAAAACGCATTGAAATTTCAGGAATTCAAAGGATTAAAATTTGATAACTGTACCCCTTGTCATAAAGATGTTCACAACAACAAATTCGGACAAAACTGCACCCAATGTCACACCGGAGAGTCATTCAGCATGATCATCAAAGGGGTTCAGGGGTTCGATCACAGCAAAACAAACTTTAAACTGGAAGGGAAACATCAGCGGGTGGACTGTAAGCTTTGTCATAAAACAAAACTTACCAACGCTTTAAAACATACTTTTTGCACCGATTGTCACACAGATTACCACAAAGCCCAATTCGCCAAACAGGGCATATCTCCCGATTGTTCAAAATGTCATACGGTCAATGGATTCAATGAATTTACCTTTACGATTGAACAACATAATGCCGGTGTATTTCAGTTGAAGGGGGCACATCTGGCCATCCCATGTTTTGCCTGTCATAAAAAAGAAACCAGCAAAGCAGATACAAACTGGCATTTTAAAGACATTGGAAAGCGTTGCATCGATTGCCATAAAAACATTCATCAGACTTTTATCAGTGAGAAATTTTATCCCGAGTCGGGTTGCGAAAATTGTCACAACGAAAACAAATGGAGTTCAATTACATTTGATCATCAGAAAACCAACTTCGAACTTACCGGCGCACATGCAAAAAAGACCTGCCGCGACTGCCATTTCAACAAGGAAAAAGAAGGGTTTGCGCATCAAAAATTCAATGGTTTACCAACCGATTGTGAAAATTGTCATCCCGATAAACATGTAAAACAGTTCGAAGTCAACGGAGCCACTGATTGCAGCGGATGTCATGACATGGTTCAATTCAAACCGGCAACAAAATTTGATCACAACAAAACATTGTTTCCGTTGGATGGAAAACACAAAAATGTGGCTTGCATAAAATGCCACAAAATCAAACAGGATAAAGAAATTGCTTTTGTACTTTACAAAATAAAAGAATTCAAATGCGAAAACTGTCATCATTAATTCTGTCATTGGTATTTTCAATAAGTCTGTTTTCCCAATCGTCGCCACATGGTACCGGTTTTGAAGTTAACTGCATGGATTGCCATAATACAACCGGGTGGAAGATTGACATGAAAAACTTGTCCTTCAATCATAATACTACCAAGTTTCCCTTGGTTGGACAACATCAGGCAGTAAATTGCAAGCTATGTCATACATCACTCGAGTTTGCCAAGGCAGCCACTGAATGTTTTGCCTGTCACACCGACATGCATAACCAAACGGTTGGAACAGACTGCGGAAGGTGTCATACGCCTAAAACGTGGGTTGTCAATAATATCACAGAGATTCATCAGCGAAGCCGATTCCCGCTTGTCGGCGCGCATGTAACAGCAGATTGTTACGCCTGTCATACAAATGCTTCGGCCTCAGGACTTAATTTCGGCCCGCTTGGGGTTGAATGTATCAATTGCCATCAAAAAAATTATGATGCAACGACCAATCCGAATCATGCGTCCGGTGGATATTCAACAAACTGTGTGGAATGTCATAACATGACGGCTACCTCATGGTCAGGCGCCGGGATAAATCATAATTTCTTTCCCTTAACCCTCGGTCATGACATCCAGAATTGCCAGGAATGTCATAAGTCGTCAAATTATTCAAGTACCTCCCCCGATTGCATTACCTGCCATCAGGCCAACTATAATGCCACCACAAATCCCAATCATAGCGCCAGCGGTTTCCCGACAACCTGCAAAGATTGCCATACGATAGATCCGGGCTGGAAACCGGCAAAATACGGGTCACATGATCCCTTATTCCCCATTTATTCAGGGAAACACAACGGACAATGGAGCAATTGCACTGACTGCCACACTAATCCGGCTAGTTATGCGCAATTCACCTGCATCGATTGTCATGATCATAACCAACCCGACATGAATGACGGACACAAAGAAGTTCAGGGATATGCATATAACAGTCCAGCCTGCTTCGCCTGTCACCCCACCGGTTCCAAGGAAGGCACCTTTAACCACGCCACATCACCATTTCCACTAACCGGCGCCCATTTAACAACAGATTGTATTAAATGCCACACAACAGGTTATATTGGAACCCCACAGGAATGCAATAGCTGCCATACCCAGAACTACACTCAATCGGTCAATCCAAATCACGCCGCCATTAATATTCCAACTGACTGCGGCACTTGTCACACAACACAACCGGGTTGGAAACCGGCATCATTCGCTATCCATAACAACTATTATGTTCTGGCCGGAGCACACCTTCCCATTGCCAACGATTGCGCTACATGCCACAGTGGAAATTACCAAAACAATACACCCAGACTTTGCTTTGCATGCCATGCAGATAAGTATAATCAATCAACTAATCCCAATCACATTACTGCGAACTTCCCTACTACCTGCGAAACTTGTCATTCGCAGTCCGTATGGTCTCCGTCAAACTTCAATCATAACAATGTTTATCCGCTTACCGGCGCCCATGCTGCCATCGCCAACAATTGTTTCGCATGTCATCAGGGCAGTTACGTAAACACTCCCAATACATGCAACGGTTGCCATATGCCAAATTATAACGCAACCACAAACCCAAACCATATTACGGCCAACTTCCCTACAACTTGTCAAACATGCCATTCGAATGTAGCCTGGTCGCCCTCCACTTTCAATCACACCGATGTTTACCCACTAACGGGTGCACATGCAACCATCGCAACCAACTGTTTTGCCTGTCATCAGGGAAATTACGTAAACACGCCCAATACATGCGCTGGTTGCCATATGCCGAATTATAACACGTCAGTCAACCCGAATCATACGGCGGGCAACTATCCTACAACCTGCAATACATGTCATACTACCAACCCAAACTGGACACCGGCAACTTTCCCGATACACAACAACTATTATGTTCTCGCAGGCGCTCATGTCAGCGTGGCTTGCATAACCTGTCATAACGGGAATTACAATACAACCCCCAACACGTGTGTGGGCTGCCACCTTACCAATTACAACCAAACAACCAATCCCAATCACTCCTCAGCCCAATTTCCTACTACCTGTTCTGATTGTCATACACAATCAGCCTGGTCTCCGGCCAACTGGAATCACGATGGTCAGTACTTCCCGATTTACTCAGGAAAACACAAAAACAAGTGGAATGCATGTACCGATTGTCATACAAATCCGGCAAACTATGCCGTTTTCACCTGTACCACATCCTGCCACCCACAATCATCGATGAATAACAAACACCAGGGGATTAGCGGATATTCCTACAACAGCGCTGCCTGTTATAATTGCCATCCCACCGGAAACGGAGGAAAAATGATGAACAGAATTGATCGAACAGAATAAAGACAAGCCCATGAAAAACTTACTTCCGACAATGCTGTTGATGCTATGCTGGTCAGGCCTGATGGGACAAAACAAGGTTGAAACCATAGAAGGGAAAGTGTCATATGTGACCACACAGAATGTATACATTAAATTTCAATCTACTGAAAACATTTCATCGGGAGACACTTTGTACGCAATGAAAGATGGCATACTGGCGCCAATCGTCACTGTTAAAGAAATCTCATCTATTTCATGCGTTTGTATCCCGATATCCGGACAAAAATTAACAGTTGGAGACCAGGTTTTCTCAAAACAAACATCCATTAAATCTGAAAAATCAGCAGATAAGAATGCAGTAACCGGATTACCCGCAATTGCTGCAAGTCAGGATTCAGTGGTAACAAAAAAAACACAACCTGCAAAACGGTCCCAGGTTATTACAGGAAACCTGTCGGTCGCCTCCTATTTGAATTTTTCGAATGTATCGCCCAATTCAGAAAGGATGAAATACACCTTTGCCATGGTGATGCAAAACATAGGGAATTCAAAGCTGTCGGCAGAAACTTATATGACATTTTCTCATAAAATCGGTGATTGGAGCGCGGTACAAAATGACATTTTCAATGGTCTGAAAATATACAGCCTGGCGCTTAACTATGAGGTAAACAAGCATAATACATTCTGGCTGGGCAGAAAAATCAACCCAAGAATTTCAAATGTCGGAGCGATCGACGGACTGCAATATGAATTAAGAGCCGGGAAGTTTACCATTGGTTTGGTTGGAGGTACCAGGCCCGATTATGAAAATTACAGTTTTAATCCAAAGCTATTTCAAGTTGGAGGGTATCTCGGACACGACCTTGCCGGGAAAAATGGGAGTATGCAAACCACGGTGGCATTTATTCAGCAAATGAACAGCGGAAATACCGATCGCCGGTTTGCCTATTTTCAGCATACCAATTCACTTATCCGCAATCTGTTTTTTTTCGGATCCGTGGAGGTTGATCTTTATAAAAAAACGATGAATCCCGTTGATTCTGTGCTGAAGGATACCACCTACAAACAGGATAACTCACCTGTCCTTTCAAATCTGTATCTATCGCTGCGCTACAGACCAATCAGACAACTTTCGCTTTCTGTTTCTTACAGTAACCGTCAGAATGTTATTTATTACGAAACCTACAAATCTCTTGTCGACAGACTATTAGAAGCGGCAACCGTGCAGGGATTTACCTTTCAGATCAATTATGCACCAATCAAGTTATTATCCATCGGCGTAAATGCCGGTTACAGAAACAGCAAGCAGGATCCCCGACCAACAAAAAATCTCTATGGATATTTATCATTCAGCAATATTCCCGGCATTAATATAGCAGCAACCATTTCCGCTACGATACTGGAAACAAGTTACATGTCGGGGAACATTTACAGTCTGGGCCTTACCCGTGATCTGGTTCCTGGAAAACTTTCCTGCGGATTGGCTTACCGGTATGTCAGCTACAAGTTTTACAGCGGCGAAACAAAGCTTGTTCAAAACATGGGAGAAGTCAACCTTTCCTGGCGTATTTTAAAGAAATTATCCTGCGGCGTTTATTATGAAGGTACCTTTGATAAGGCTTCAACATTCAATCGTGTTTATATAAATATTACCCAAAGGTTTTAATCTTTATCTTTGCACCCTGAAAAAAAATAAATTTATTGAAACCATTTTGATTTATGAAGAGAAACAAGATAATCGTTACAATCGTTTTATTACTTCTGGGTGTATTTTTTGTAGTGACAACCTGCTACAGAGGCGGAAAAAGCAAGGCAAAGGATTTACCTCCCGGATTTCATGGAGTCAGCGTGACCGAAGTTATTCAAACATCCGGCTATACCTACCTTCAGGTTGAAGAAAACAACAAAAAATTATGGATTGCCGTGGTAAGACGTGAAGCTAAACCCGGTGATTCAGTATATTATAGCCAGGCATACGAAATGAAAGACTTCGTCAGCAAAGAATTAGGGCGCACTTTCCCTTCAGTCTTTTTTGTACAGGATCCGAGTGACAAGTTGGCTTCAGCTAACCCGGAGCCGCAGGCAATGACCCCTAAAAAACCTGAAATCAAACAGTGGAGTGAGGTTTCCATAGATACTCCCAAAGGGGGTATCACCATTGCAGATCTGTATAAAAATCCGGGAAGTTACAGCGGTAAATCCGTGATCATCCGGGGCAAAGTGGTGAAATACAATGCCCAGATCATGAATAAGAACTGGGTTCATATCCAGGATGGGACCGACCAGAATGGGAAATTTGATCTGACTGTCACCACATCAGATAGCCTTGTTGTTGGCACAGCAGTAACATTCACAGGCATCATTTCCCTGAACAAAGATTTTGGTTCAGGGTATTTCTATGATGTGATCATGGAACAGGCCAGGGCTTCTGATATCAAATAGCATCTTTTTTTTCGGGAGCGGGGGGATCTTCCTCGCGCACCACTTCCACCTTCAAATGGGCTACCATGGCTGCAACCGCACCAACTGCGGCAAGCATTGGGGCAAATATTGCGCCGATCACGCCAAATGTGACTGGTAATTCCAAATATACTTTGCCATCTTCATCCTTGATAATCAGCCTTCTTACATTTCCTTCATGAATGAGTTGTTTGACCTTTTCAACCAACTCTTCCCCTTTGATGATGAATTCTTCTTTCAGATTTTCCATAGGTTATTTCATTAACATTTTCACGAGTTTGATTTTATTTTTATATGGGGCATATCTTATTGAAACATCAATAAAATTGGCCTTTTTCATGATCGACCTGGAATGAGAGAACACCTCAAAGCTGTATTTCCCATGATAATGCCCCATACCACTATTACCCACCCCGCCAAATGGCAGGCGGTCATTGGCGATATGCATCAACACCTCATTAATGCATCCTCCCCCGGAAGATGTGGTTCTCAGAATTTCCTCCTGGTTGACCTTACTGTCAGAAAAATAGTAGAAAGCAAGGGGTTTTGGATGACTATTTACATAATCAGTTACCTCAGATAATTCATTAAACTCCATGACCGGGAGGATCGGTCCGAATATTTCCTCCTGCATGATCAAATCATCCGGTTTTACGAAATCCAGAATGGTTGGCGCAATGTAACGCGCTTCAAGGTCCACTTCACCACCGGTAAAAATATGAGCATCCTTTAGAAAAGCGGCCAGCCGTTCTGTTTTCAGAACTGTCGCGATGCGCACAAAATCAGGACTTGCTTTGGGATTTTCGCCAAAGTACGCTGCAATCTTCTTTTTCATCAGGTCCAGCAATTCCGTTTTCACCGACTGATGCACAAAAAGATAGTCGGGTGCAATGCAGGTTTGTCCGGCATTGATAAATTTGCCCCAAACAATCCGGCTGGCTGCGACCTTCAGGTTGGCATCCCGGTCAACGATACAGGGACTCTTGCCCCCTAGTTCCAGGGAAACCGGTGTTAAATTTTTTGCTGCTGCGGCTATCACCACCTTGCCAACAACCGGACTGCCGGTAAAGAAGATATAGTCCCACTCCTGCGAAAGCAATGCCTGGTTGGCCTCACGCCCCCCGCCAAAAATAGCAATGTATTCAGGTAAAAAAAACTCCCTGATCATTTGCCCCATCACCTCTGCAGTGTTTGGCGTATATTCTGACGCCTTCAACGTTACGCAATTCCCGGCAGAAATGGCTCCAACCAAAGGATTTATCAGCAGTTGAAACGGGTAATTCCATGGAGCAATGACAAGGACAAGACCATACGGTTCCTTGTAAATCCGGCTTGTTGACCAGAAATGTATCATCTGATTCGTAAACACCCGTTTGGGTTTAGCCCACTTTCGTAAACGGCGGATATGCTCACTGATTTCTGCCAGCACCAGACCAATCTCAGTGGCGTATGCTTCAAATTTCGATTTATGCATATCCTTCCATAGTGCTTCATAGAGCCTGTCTTCATAGACTAAAATTGCCTTTTTTAATATTTTAAGCTGGGAAATCCTAAAATCAATATCCCTGGTTTTATGTGTATTGAAAAAAATACGCTGTTTTTGAATTGCAAGTCCAACCCGATCATTCATGTTTTTTGTGTGGTTTCTCTTGGTTTCTGCTTTAATACGTTATTTTTGCATGGAATAAAATCAAAGGTACATCTTTTTAAAATCTTCTTAAAATAGTTCTCGCAGATTTTCGCAGATTAAAGCGCAGATTCACGCGGAAAGTATTTCGACTGGATATATTTCTGCGGAAATCTGCGTCAAAAATCTGCGGAAATCTGCGTGAAATAAATCACTTGAATAGAATTATTTGGTATTATCAAAAGAAATGCATAATTTTGCAGTCCTTTAAAAGGCCTATTAAGTTAATCAGAAACAACCGTACAGCAATGAATTTAGCACCTGAAGTAAAAAAGAAAGCATTCTTAGAACACG
>JBAXFM010000032.1:0-26330 GCA_037139855.1 Bacteroidota bacterium | reverse complement strand
GAAAAGTGTTGAAATGATGGATAAAACCATCAATGTCCTGATCCGTTTCATAACCATGAAATTAATCTCTTTGGTTTGTTCGTTAAAACAAAAATAATAAAATCATTCATATGCCCCTCTATCTTGCCTCACTAAATTCAGGAAGCAATGGAAATTGTTACTACATCGGCAACGAACAGGAGGCTGTGTTGATTGATGCAGGCATTTCCTGCCGTGAAACAGAGCGCCGGATGATCAGGATGGGACTGGCCCTCCGGCGTGTTAAAGCGATATTCATTACCCATGAACACACCGATCACACCCGGGGAGCCGAAGTACTCTCCCGGAAATACGGGATTCCCGTTTATATAACGGATGCCACTTACCGCAACAGCCGGATGAACCTTGACCAACCGGTACTGATGCCCTTTACGGGAGGTATCCCGGTCCGCATTGGCGACCTTTTTGTAAATTCATTTCCAAAATTCCATGATGCTTCCGAACCACACAGTTTTACAGTATCCGCAAAAGGGATTACGGTGGGTGTATTCACTGATCTCGGTACTGCCTGTGAAAATGTAATTCACCATCTCAGCCAATGTCATGCTGCCTTTCTCGAGGCAAACTATGATGAAAATATGCTTGAAAACGGGCGTTACCCGATTTACCTGAAGCGGCGCATCAGTGGCATGGAAGGACATTTGTCCAATGACCAGGCGCTGGATCTGTTTATCACCCACCGTTCGCCCCAAATGCAATTGCTGGTACTTTCGCATCTGTCAGCCGAAAACAACCACCCTCAGCTTGTACATGATCTGTTCCACCAACACGCCAATGGCACCAGGATCGTTGTTGCCTCGCGGTTTGAGGAATCGGAGGTGTTTTGTATACCAGACGAAGAAGTCCCGGGACCAATATTGGAACAAGGCTAAGCTGCAACTGAGGTTTACCGGTGGTCCCCGATGAAGGTTGCAATCTCAACCAGGGGTGCAATCCATATATCTTTCTCGTTTTGCTTTAAATATCTTAGCAATTTGTTGTGTTCGTCCAGTGAAATATTGATTGCATGTTCACCTCCCACGCCATGAAACAGGAAAACGATCAACCCCCCTTCATTTTTTGCCTTGTCCACCAGGGCGATTAACTCTTCAGCCGATTGCCCATTCACCATAAAAGCCCTGATATCAAATAAATCAATATTTTTAATCTGATCAGTGCCATTCTTCACCCCGCGGGCTGCAACAAAATCATTCCTGATGGAATCAACGAATGACACACCGCCGATTACCCGGTCACCGCATGTGTAAGCAAATGTTCGCTTTGTTTTGCCATCGATTGCATGAAGCAAGGTGTTTGACAACCTGATTTCATCAATAATCCGGGGAATGGTATAGGTGTCAAGATCATATTCCGGTTTGACCCATTTTCTTCCTTTGGAAACCCCGGCACAGGGATGGAATAAGGTATGATTTCCTAATTCATGTCCGTGACTGGCAATGGTTTTCCATTCAGCCATGCGCTGAGCGAGTGACACTGAATTTCCAGGGACATAGAATGTACCTTTAAAACCCAAAGAATCCAGCACCGGAATTACCTTATCAAGATGAACATTTAATCCATCGTCATAGGTAAGCGTAACAGCGCATTGCCTGTGATTCCATACGGAAACAGTTGGTTCCTGGGCGTATGTATGGATAATCATAATCAGTATAAAAAATCCAGCTATTTCAATCCTTCTATTCTTCATTCGAAAGGTTATATGAACCACATTGAACTGCTAAAAGTAAAAATAAAATTTCAATCCCCGGCATCCGATTCAAGATGTTCACAACATGAGTGCGGCTTTTGTGAAGATTATATATTATCCTGCTGTGAAAATGCCTGAAAATGATTATATTCGTACAATGATAATCTGTTAAGCCTATGTGGAAGAAAACCGCATTGCTTTTATTAATCATTATATGCTTAGGGCTTACCAGCCAGGCATGGGTTTATCCCGAACATAGGGATATTACCTTGCATGCCATTCAAAAACTTGATCCGGCACACAGGGCTGTTCTCGACCGGATATGGGCCTGGGCCAGAATTGGGTTTGAATCGAGACTGGATCAATCTGTTGCTGATATGACACAGGGCGAGCGCCCAAAGGTTCTTGATTATGCTGCCTGGCCTGCCATTGGCGGCGACCATTCCACCTCTCCCGACAACATGGTTCATAACATCCTGCAAACAGAATGGATTCTGAAGGTAGCTGATATTACTGCCCGGCTCAAAACCGGGCTGGCTGAAGCCAAAAACCGCAGTGACCGGATCAGCCGGCTCAGAGACTCCGATCTCAGGCTCCTGCGGGCCGATCCCGAATATGTTTCCAGGGCTGGCGCCAACAACGGACACTTCATGCTTGCCCTTCCAAATGTGAATGTTTCTGCCAGCGCGTATTTTGATACCTGTTTCAAATCAGGATGTGTTCTAAACACCGTTGGCACCTATAAATGGTTTCATGCAAGCGCCCTGCAGAAAGCCCGGAGGTTGTCAACAGAGCAGCTGACTCCTGAGCAACGATCGGCCCTGGCTTTGTCGGCCCTGGCTGATGAAGCTTTTGCACTGCATTTTCTGGAAGACAGCTTTGCTTCGGGCCATGTGGCCGGTGTGTGGGGAGATGCCTCCCAACGAAAAGGCACACATGATTATTATGATGAAAAAGGATTGAAACTAAATACCTGGAAGGGCGACATTGTCGTACTGATGGGAGATGCTTTCATTCGGACGGAGGATATTGACAGAGCAGCCAAAACGATTCAGAAAAGCCTGGAGCAACTGCTGGATGCGGCAAACGGAACACAAAACCTTCCGCTGGTCAACAACCAATCCGGCGCTTTTACCCCCGACACGTTCAATGTAAGCAAAGCAGTGTACATGCCCGACCGGCAATTAGAACCAGCTATTGACGAATTACTTGATATGGTGCTCACCACTACACCGGCTCCCGGTCTGGCAACCGGATTGGGCGAACTTCCAAGATTCAGGTCTGAACTCGGACTTTTCGTTGGAATTGTACCCGCAGCGAGATTTTCTGTATATAATGGTGGGTTTGGCGCCTCTCAATATACCGCAGGAGTGGTACCATCGCTTGAATTGGGAATTCGCATCGGATTGGGTATGGAAGGGGTGCTGAACGAATCAGGCGATGGACTTGCTTTCCTTGATCTGGGTTGGCGGCAGGACGGAGTTTCTTCGATGAAATTTGCCAATGAGCCGGCTTTAAAAGATTTCAAAGCCTATTCGTGTGCCATCCCAAGCCGTGACGCTTTTTACGCAAGGTTGCGGCTGCCTTTCTGTCTGATTCCGGGTGATCTGTTGGTTGCCGCTCCCATCCTTTACCTGTTTTCCCCTAAAACGGCCGATAAAATGATCGTGGCGGCAGGAAATGGGGGGCTAATTCCATGGCAATCGGGCTTGATTACGCCCATCGGAAGATTTCAGTTTATCCTGGGACGGGAAGTCGGGGTATGTTTATATGGCACAGGAAGAGGCCCTGATTCTTTCCTGATTCCTGAAAGTGATGAAGGAATCGACTATCAGGTTTTACTTTCAATGTATTCCACACAACTCGATTTCCCCATTCTCGAATACCGGCCATTCCGGACTTTTTCGTCCAGGCAGAGTGCAGGACTTTTGCTGCAAATCAATGCGGGCCTGGATATTCCGGGTAAAGTTTCGGTTATCAGCGAAGGATCCGGTAAGCCCGATCTGAAAACGGCATGGTTCATCGGGTTCCGGCTGGCTTTTGACTGGAGATACTACTTTTCAAAAAGCAAATCATAATTAAAACACACCGCCATGAAACGTTTTGTATTTTTCGCATTCATTTTTCTGGCTCTCTTTTCAACAACATTCGGCCAGTTGCCCAATGGCAGCATTGCTCCTGATTTCACCCTGCAGGACATCAACGGAAACACTCACCATTTGTACGATTACCTTGACTCGGGGAAAGTGGTGATCATCGATTTTTTTGAAGTAAACTGCGGCCCCTGCTGGCTGTATAAAGAGACTCATTCGCTGGCCCATGCATACAATGCCTGGGGACCTCCGGGAACCAATGAACTGATGATATTCGAAGTGGAAGGAATTAAAAGTACCGTTAACCAGATCAAGGGGATTCAAAAACCAACAAATGGCGATTGGACCGAGGGAGAGCCTTTTCCTTTCATTGCCACCTGCCCGCCGAATGGCGATAAGATTACCAAAGATTATCTGGTGAATTTTTTTCCGACGATTTATATGATCTGCCGCGACCGGCGCCTCACACTGATAGGCCGGGTTGATACCGCGGTAATCCATGCCCGGATGCATGCCTGTCCGACAGCTCCTTCCGACAGCCTTTACCTCGATCTGATGAAAATTGATTCAATTAGCCCGGTTACCTGCACAAACTCGATACATCCCTACCTCAAGTTTCAGAATTATGGGACAAAGACCATTCAAAGCGCTAAAATCAGTGTTGCCATGGATAACCAGGCCGCCGAAACACTCACCTGGACAGGGAACCTGAAAACCTATGGAACCATGCAATTCGATGGGAAAAACTTTACCCTGGTTTCCGACGGTTCTCATACCGTAAAATATTTCATCTCAGAATTAAATGGATCATCTGGCGGATATAAAAGGGATACCATTAACATGCGTTTTTCCAGCATTCAGAGTTATCTGCCTGTACCATTTGCCCAGAATTTCACCGATCCGCTATTCCCCTACAATAAATGGACAATCGACAACCCTTACAAAACAATTCCAACCTGGGAACGCGCCGATCTTGGAATCACCAAGGCTTTGAGAATTCCTTATTACAACATTCCGGTGGATTATACAAGTGACCTATATCTGCCCGGCCTCTCATTTTCCGGCAACGACAAACCCTGCATGCGTTTTGAGGTTGCATGTACGCATAACAATTCAGTTATCAGAAAGGCCGGTTATGATTTAACTCAATTCAACTATTCCACAGATTGCGGAAATACCTGGGAACTGATGGTCAATCTCTCATCCATTGATTACCAATCGGCCCCGGATGATTCAACATATTTTATCCCAACCGAAGCCCAGTGGAAGCCAGTTACGATTGACCTTCCCAAACTTGCCAACAAGGAGTCCGTAATGTTCAAGCTTTCATCCGGCCCCACCGAAGGAAATAACATGTACCTGCGCAATATCCGGTTTGACAACTCAGCGGGAATAAATGATGAAACCATACAGGCCGGGATTATTGTTTACCCGGTTCCGGCAAAGGATGCGCTTCATATACAGTTTCTCAAGTCAACGACCATGGCCCGGTTCGAGTTGTTCAATCAAACCGGATTAAAGGTTTTATCCACTGATTATGCGGGTGGCAAGGAAGCCCGGCTTGGAATTTCAAATCTCACTCCCGGCTGTTATTTCCTGCGGATTTTTACGACAGATTATACTGTGACACGGAAAATTTTTGTCTATTAGGCACAACCAAACTGATTTACCGATTGTCTGACATTCATCTAACAAAGAAAATACAAATGAAAAAACAAACATTGATTTCAAAAGCCAGCCGGAGATTTTTAAAAATCACGGCAGGATTTCTTTTACTGCTTTCGGTCATCATTGTAATTTCTTCCTGCAAGAAAAAGAAACCGGACCCTGGCTGTAGCGAGTTAACTTCCGGGGGTTTTGAGGTGGTAACCCACACCGAACGGACTGTCGACGAGGTGATGACTCAGTTAATGCTACTTCCGAATGATACCACTGAATACGATTATAGTGATTTTTATCAGGAAACGGTTGACTCACTCCCCAACTCTTTACAGTTAAGGCCCATCGCCCACGAGGTAGTGAAGTACACCTCAACGGATAACAAAGGAAACCCGATCCAGCTTACCGGCCTGCTGATTTATCCATGGAGCGCTTTTGGCAGAATAAGCGCCCCGATTGTATCCGTTAATCATGGTACGCAGCTGCAAAAGAAATATTCACCATCCAAATGGAAAAGCGCCAGCACCAGCGATTGGAAAAATTATCCCGAAATGGCCATTGCCGATATCATGGCCATCTGGTACGGGTGGATCATCATCATGCCCGATTACCAGGGAATGGGCGATGATGTGAACGAAAATCATCCGTATGTGATCCGCGAAAAATTGGCCAATGCCACGGCCGACATGGTGGAAGCCGCGCAGAAATCACTCAGTTGCGAACGGAACGCCTACGTTCAGTGGAATGGTCAGACTTTCCTGTATGGCTATTCCGAAGGCGGTTATGTGACCATGTCAGCCGCAAGGGAACTGGAATCAAGAAATGTCGGATTGCAGGGCGTGGTTTGCATGGATGGGCCTTACGACCTGTCGGGCACCATGCTCACTGAAATGCTGAAAGATACTCCCTTTCCGGTTCCCTATTTTTTACCCATGATGCTTGTCGGGTATAACACCATTTATCCAAACACCTTTCCCTTTTCAGCCATGCTGAAAGAACCCTATTTGACTGATATTCCGAAATACACAACCGGTTTTTATGATGAAACGGTGGTAAATGGCATCATGCCCCCCGACAAGATCTTGAAAAAAGTGTTTAATCAGGCCTACATCGATTCGTTGCAAAACCCAAAAAGTCAGGCATATCTATCCATGTACGGGAACAATTCGTATATAGACTGGACGCCAAAATCGCACATGCTTCTGTGGCATTGTCAAAATGACGACTGTGTTCCTTTTGGTAACTATGTTGCCGCGAAGAAAAGATTCACAGATCTCGGCCTGACCAATATTGATTATGTCGCCTGGGAACCTGTTTACCCGAAAAGCGGCACCGTTCATGTGGCCGTGGCTCCCCGCGCCTTTTATGAAGGATCTCGCTGGATCTATCATCACAGCAAATAAAACCCGGTACCTAAGGGTTTAAACACTTACAGGTCTTTCAGACCCTATCAGGTTTAGCCGCTAATCAGACCTGTCAGGGTCTTCAAGACCTGACAGGGTCTGATTCAGTTTGCTGGTTGTTCTTTTTTAGCAAAGTGGTAACTGAGCGGAACCGAAGTTAAGCTGCCTGTTGGGGCGGCTTTTTTGTTTTTTTAAGATTTTAAACACTGACAGGTCCTACAGACCCTGACAGGTTTAGCGGCTCATCAAAAAAATCCATGATCTCAAGGACAATCCACAATCGGATAAATGTTGAATTCATAGGAGTAGATATAAAATCAACCACAACCATTAAGGAAAGTGATTATAGTGAAACTGTTTATAAGAAATAATTATGTCGTAGTAAATAAATACACGACAATACAATGCCATTATTTTTATTGTTATTATGTTAACAATCAATGTTGTTAAATATTGTTAAAATTATAGCTTTATTCGTTATCACAATAAAAAATAAATAATTTTGATGAGAAATAATTATACATGACTTACAAAAAAAAAGATCGATCTGAAAGTCAACCTCAGTTGCGCCGCATTTGCTTATGCCACAACGCTAATTAAATTCGCCAAATGAACGAGCAATCAAAAAACAGAAGCACTTCGCAATTTCTCAAAACCGATGAAGGAAAGTCTGCTTCCAAAGCTATTGAAGTGCCCTCAATTACTTTACCTAAAGGAGGCGGAGCAATTAAGGGAATTGACGAAAAGTTTACAGTAAATGCGGTAAATGGAACTGCTTCGTTTTCAGTTCCTATTCCTGTTTCGGCGGCACGAGGCGTTTCTCCTTCCCTTTCGTTATCCTACAATTCGGGTTCAGGGAATAGCGTATTCGGCCTGGGCTGGAATTTAAGGTTGCCTTCAATCAAACGCAAAACAGACAAAGGTCTGCCACAATATTTTGATTCAACTGATTCTGATATTTTTCTTTTTTCAGAAGCAGAAGATTTAGTGCCTGAATACAAAAAAGATAATAAGGGAGTTTTTTTGAAAGACAGCAATGGAAATTATATTATAAATGAGAAAGATTCTCCTGATGGTTTGTATAAAATCAGATTTTACAAGCCCCGCATCGAGGGTTTATTTGCCCGTATTGAACGATGGTTGGTTAAAACAACAGGGATTATTAAATGGCGTATAATTACAAAAGATAATATTACTACTCTTCTCGGATGGACGGCCGGTTCCGTTATATCTAACCCGGAAGACAATGAAAAAATTTTTGAATGGTTGCCTGAATTGGTCTTCGATGATAAAGGAAACTGTTCACATTATACTTATAAAAAAGAAGATGACAAAGGTTTTGACTCCTCGCTTCTGCACAACAGGAATCGTTTTAAGAATGGGAACATAACCTACACAAATATTTATCCTGATAAAATTTTATATGGCAATAAAACTCCTTATAAAAAATTCGGCGATGCATTTCCGGCTGAATCAGACTTTATGTTTCAAACTGTTTTTGATTACGGAACTTTAAAGATTTCCGACCCTGTAACAACAGTTAACGATTGGGATTTCCGCATTGATTCTTTCTCAAATTATAAATCCGGTTTTGAAATAAGAACAACACGCTTGTGCAAAAGGGTTTTGCTTTTTCACTGCTTTACTGAATTGCCCGGAGGTTCAGCTCTTGTTAAATCTGTAAATTTCGAATACGACATTTCAACGCAAAGAGATTTTACCTTTTTAAAATCAGTTACAGCTCATGGTTATATAAAAAAACCTGATGGAAATTACACCAACAAAAACTTTCCTGCAACTGAATTTGTTTATCAGAAACATGACTGGCATAAAGATGTAAAAACAATTTCAACGGACAATCTGGCTAATGCACCTGCCGGACTTGACGAGCAGCAATATCAGTTTACAGATTTATTTAATGAAGGCTTAGCAGGTATTCTCACAGAACAATCAGAGGGCTGGTATTACAAACACAATTCAGGCAACGGAGAATTCGGGAATGCTAAATTGGTTACGCCTAAACCGTCATTCATAGGTTTGGGGGGTCAGTTTCAACTTGCCGATCTGGATGCCGATGGTGGAAAACAATTGGTTTGCTATGGAACAGAATCTAAAGGGTACTTTGAATTAGACGATGATAATGAATGGGGTGCTTTCCGAAACTTTAAAGATATTCCCAATATAAACTTTGCCGACCCTAACACAAGAATGCTTGATTTAACGGGCGATGGGAAATCAGAGGTTTTAATTACAGAAGATAATGTAATCAAATGGTATCAGTCGGAAGGAAGAACCGGTTTTTCACGGGCAAATAAAACAACCAAACCATTTGATGAAGAAGCAGGTCCGTTCATGGTTTTTGCCGACCCAAAGCAAACAATATTTCTGGCAGATATGACCGGCGACGGAATGACAGATATCGTACGCATCCGTAACGGTGAAGTATGCTACTGGCCGAATCTGGGTTATGGGAAATTCGGCGCTAAAGTAGCCATGGATAATGCTCCTGTATTTGATCATCCCGATTCATTTAATCCTGCATTTATAAAACTTGCTGATATCGATGGTTCAGGAACCACAGACATTATTTATCTCGGAAAAAATAAATTCACCTGCTGGATGAATTTAAGCGGCAATTCATTTAATGCCATTCCTTTTGAAATAGATAATTTTCCTGAAATCCATCATAACGCAAAAATTACAGTGACCGATTTATTGGGCAATGGAGTGGCCTGTATTGTCTGGTCAAGCCTTTTATCTAAAGATTCCAATTCACCGCTCAGATACATCGACTTAATGAACAGTAAGAAACCGCATATAATGGTTTTTTACAAAAATAATCTGGGAAAAGAAGTAACATTAGAATACACTGCTTCCACGAAATTTTATATCGATGATAAAAAAGCAGGAAATCCATGGATTACCAAACTGCATTTTCCTGTTCAGTGCATTACAAGAACTGAAACAGCTGATAAGGTTACAGGCTGGAAATTTGTAAGCTCTTATAAATATCATCACGGATATTACGACCATCCTGAAAGGGAATTCAGAGGATTCGGTATGGTAGAACAAACCGATGCAGAGCAATTTGAAAACTGGGTTAATGCAGATGCAACAAAAATTGTTGACAATGAACTGCATCAGGAACCTGTCGTTTCTAAAACATGGTTTCATACAGGCGCTTTTCTGAGAGAGAAAAAAATACTCTCGCAATTCGAAAGTGAATACTGGTATGAAGTAATGAAAAAAAAAGGATATTCAGTAACAAATAACGAAGTTGAGTTGCCGGATGCAAAGCTAATAGGCGCGCCGGGAATTCCCGATTCAGTGATTGCACATTTGAACCCTTTAGAATGGCAGGAAGCGCTGCGCGCGTGTAAAAGCAAGACACTCCGTTCCGAAGTTTTTGCTTATGATGCGCCTGCTTCAGGTGCAACTGACGATGAAATAAAAAAGCAACTTACGCCATATTCTGTTGCAACACATAATTGCATAATTGAACTTTTACAACCTAAAGGAAAAAACAAATACGCTGTTTTTGCGGTAAAAGAAAGCGAAGCGATTACATACAACTATGAAAGAAATACTGAAGACCCGCGTATTGCTCATACATTAAATATTAAATTGGATGAATACGGCAACATCCTGGAATCAGCCTCTGTGGTTTACCCAAGACTTTCAGCCGATGCTTCTCTCCCTGTCATAACACAGCAGGAACAAAGTAAAACAGCTATCATTTATGCACAAAATCAATTTACAAATGATGTTTTTGATGATGATGTTTATCGTTTACGATTACCTTCAGAAACCAAAGCTTACGAATTAAAAGGTGTGCCAAAAAAACATCCTTATTATTCACCTGATGATTTTAAAGATATATTGTCCGACTTAAACTCCGACACTGCAAACTATAGCGAAATTGATAAAGCGCCGACCGGCAAGCCGCTGAAACGATTAATTGAGAACGTCCGTTCCACCTATTACGATAAAAATCTTTCCGCAGCGTTGCCGCTTAATCAATTAGATGCATTAGCAATACCATATGAAAGTTATCAGCTTGCCTATACTCCTGAGCTGCTTGAAGATATTTTCGGCCCCATTAATTTGCCGGGCTCTAAAATAACCGATGCATTGATGACGGAAGGCAGGTTTACCCATAGCGAAGGAGATTCAAACTGGTGGATACGTTCAGGAACAACACAATTTCTGGAAGGTGCGGAAACAGCGGGTGATGCTCAAAACAGATTTTATGTGCCTCTTTCCTATACCGATCCTTATGGCACTAAAACTTGTGTAAAATATTACGGAACTTATTTTCTTTTCATCGAAGAAACCACAGATGCTTTTGAAAATAAAACGATCGTTGACCTATTCAATTTCCGAACACTTTCTCCTCAGCGAATGAGGGATATCAATAACAACCTCTCTGAAGCCATATCCGATGAACTCGGATTGGTAAAGGCTACTGCCGTTATGGGTAAAGACAGCAATAATGATAAAACAGGTGACCAGGCTGACGATTTAACTGGCATCACAGAATTCACGGAACAGCCCGAGAAAGATTTGGTGAATCAGTTTTTTAATGTGCCCGATACCAGCGATGGTGTTGCAGATTCTGTTACGCTTACCACGAAAGCAAAACAACTTTTGCAACATTCCACCACCCGGTATGTTTATGATCTGGATACATACAAAAACACAGGCAAACCGGTAGTAGTCGCATCCATTGCCCGTGAAGAACATTATATTGACAACACCAACTCTCCTGTTCAGCTTGGTTTTGAATATTCCTGTGGAATGGGTAAAACAGTGATGAAAAAAGTGCAGGCAAATCCCGGCATGGCAAAAAAAGTCATCGTTCATCCTGATAATTCATTTTCAGTTACAGAAGTCGATACTTCAACGTTGAAACCTAAGCAGCTCCGATGGATTGGCAATGGCCGAACCATTCTGAATAACAAAGGAAATGCAGTAAAACAATACGAACCATATTTTTCAGTTTCAAACCGCTACGAAGATTTAAAAGAAATTGTAGAAACCGGAGTAACGCCGATAATGCATTATGACGCATTGAGCCGTTTGGTTAAAACTATAAATCCTGACACAACATTTTCGAAAATTGAATTCGACGCATGGAAACAATTAGTATTTGACGCCAACGATACTATTTTAGCATCCGACTGGTATAACAACCGCACAAACCGTTTGATAGATGCTGAACTTATTGCAGCAGGAAAAGACCCCGTTAAAGAAAAAACCGCAGCAGATAACGCAGCCAAACATGCAAATACACCAAATGTTTTACACTTCGACACTTTGGGCAGACATGTTTTATCTATTGACAACAATAAAAATATATTAACAAATGCCCATGAATATTACCGGACTAAAAAGAACCTGGATATTGAAGGGAATCTCAGAACCGTTATTGATGCACGTGAAATAACTGAGAATGCTGATTTGGGCAATACCGTGATGCAATTCAAGTATGATATGCTGGGCGACCTGGTTTATCAAAACAGCATGGATGCAGGACAAAGATGGTTGCTTACCAATATCCTCGGTAATCCCCTTCGTACCTGGGATGAACGGGACAATGAGTTTCAGTATTTCTATGACATCCTTCACCGGCCAGAAAGAAGTTCGGTTATAAATACTGTCGGAAAGCCGGGTGACCAGATACTGAATAATATTTTTGTAAGAATTATCTACGGAGAAAGTCTTTTATTACCTGGCAGAACCAATGAGGTTTTACTCCAATCAAAAAATATCCTGGGCAAACCCATTCAGAATTATGATACAGGAGGATTGGTCGACACTCCTGAATACGATTTTAAAGGACAACCAAAATCCACTACCCGCAAACTTTATAAAGACTATAAAGGAGTTGTAAACTGGATGGATGCAAATCTTACAACTGATCTGGAAACCACTCCTTATACATTTATTACGGAAACCGATGCGCTCGGCAGAATAACCAGACAAACAGCGCCCGATGGAAGCATCATTACGCCATCGTATAATGAAACCGGACTCCTGAACGGAGAAACCGTAGCGCTTCTTGATCCTGCTTTGACCTCTTCATACATACAAAATGTTGACTACAATGAAAAAGGACAGCGTAATAAAATTATTTACGGAAATAATGTAACCACCAATTTTTATTATGACAAGGAAACTTTTCGTTTGAACCATGTAGAAAGCAGAAGACAAAACAGTGAAGTATTACAAAACCTTTTCTACACTTTTGACCCGGTAGGTAATATTACCGCTATTGAAGACAAAGCCATTCCGATCAGTTTCTTTGCCAATGCAGTCATAGAACCAGTCAGCGAATACACTTACGACGCATTGTATCGTCTTGCGAATGCAACAGGAAGAGAAAATAATGCCGCTCTTAATTATGACAGCCGCGACAACTGGAACGATGCTCCTTTTTTGCACACTATAAATCCCGGCGACCCGATGGCTGTGCAAAATTATACCCAGCATTATCAATATGATGAAGTCGGAAACATAAAACAAATGAGGCATGTTGCTTCCGGCAACAACTGGACAAGAGATTATGATTATGAAAAACTGAATAACCGCATAAAAAGTACAGTTGTAGGAGATATTTCCGTTCCGAAAAACTATACGAATTATGTGCATCACCCGTTACACGGGTTTCTTACCCAACTGCCGAATCTGGATGACATTGGATGGAATTTCAAAGAAGAAATGGTTAAAAGTACTCAGCAGAAAGTAAATCCCGGAAACGGTACTGCCGAAACCACCTATTACCAGTATGACTCCAAAGGTCAACGGCTCCGTAAAATAACAGAGAACAGCGCCGGCGCCGGTGCAACCCCCACCATAAAAGAAGAACGGATTTATATTGCCGGATATGAATTGTATAAAAAACATTCAGGACCGGATACCGGATTGGAAAGAGTTTCATTAAGCCTGATAGACGGCGGAAACCGTTTTGTAATGATTGAAACCAGAAATGAAACAGATGATGATACCGAAAAAAGATTGGTGCGATATCAACTGCATAATCATATTGGCTCTGCATGCCTGGAACTTGATGATACTGCACAGGTAATAAACTACGAAGAATATCATCCATTTGGCACAACTGCTTATCAGGCAAAAAACAAAAATATTAAATCCGCTGCAAAACGATACCGGTATACAGGTATGGAGCGTGATGCGGAAACAGGACTGGAGTACCATAGTGCAAGATATTACCTGCCGTGGCTTGGCAGATGGCTTAGCTGCGACCCGATTGGGATCGGGGATGGGGTGAATTTGTTTAGATATTGTAAAAATAATCCTATTTCCAATTTGGATAAAAATGGTAAACAAGCCGATGCCCCTTTAAGGCTTACACCTCCTTCAATACTAAATCCACAATCTTCGGAAGAAAGATTAAACGCAAGCATTGCTTCGGCTATTAGCCCGGGCGTTTTGCAACTTGCAACGCCACAGCCTCTTTCATTGTTTTTGCCAGGCACTACAACCCAGGCTATTTCACCAGGTAGCCCTGCCTCAGATACAAGTAGTCCATCCACTACTCCAACAACTCCTCCATCCGAGCCTTCGACTCCATTTCCCATTCAGGCAAGTTTTTCATTGTCTGATCAAAGACTTGATGTTCGATTTGCAGAAAGAGTAAGACTTCGGGTAGAAACGTCCGGAGCAGAATTATCAACAATCAATACTGGTGATTTAAATCTAAGGCTTCGATACGATTACGGAGCAGATTTATCTTTTAGAATCGGCAATCCCGATGTTGGTTCTGGTTCAGTAGGCTACAACCCATCAACAGGTGTTGGTTCTGCAACTTTCACAGGAGGTTCTGGTGATTCTGCCACAGGTTATAGGTCTGCTTTTTCAGTTGGCACAGATGGTAATGTCTCTCTAACATCAAGTATCGGATTTAGAACAACCCTGGGAGGTAGCGAATCTCTGCGACTTGGTCAATCTTTTGGATTTAATGCTCAAACCAGAGGGCTTAGCTTTGGATTAACGCTTGGAGGTCCTTTGGCGCCAACCGCAACCGATTTAAGTACTTCAGTACCATTAGCAGAATCAAGTGCAAGATCAGTGACAGGTGATATAGGAAGTTTAAATCATGGTATTGGTGGGTTTATTGATCGTCATAACTCAGTACCTCCTGGTTCTCCTGCTGGCACAGTTTCTGATTTTTCTGCTTTAGGAACTGCTGGAAAACAACTTGGACAGGTAGCTGGTATTCCACATTCCCCATCTGTCAGAGCCGGGCTTCAACTTTCAATAACCCCGGTACCTACTACTGGTCAAACTAATTTTACTGTTTCAGGAGGCCTTCAAGGATATTTCTGGTAAAAATTAAAAAAAGTAACTCTTCTAATTGTTAAATAATTATGGCAACAACAAATAAAATTCAAATCCCCAACACCGTTTTCGGTAAAGTAACCAATAACAACGGTCGCCCATTGGCAAACCTCAAAGTAGAAATCTACGATGTAGATATGCGAAACTGGCAGGCATTGACAGATACTATTACTGATAAAAACGGCAAGTATGAGCTGAAATGGATGCATGACCAGCTTAGCGGCAGAGGTGTAAAAGAAGCAGATATAGCCGTCAAAGTTTTTACCAGAGAGAAAAATACAGTCATCTACACATCTTCCTTAGATGATGTAAGGTTTAATGCTTCGCCAAGGGAGGAAATTAATATCACGATAAACCACGATTTACCGGTAGAGGTCATTGAATTTGATTTTCTGGTAAAGCAAGTTACATTTCTGGCTAATAAAGTACCAATATCCGATTTACTGGAAAATCAGGAACATCGCGATGTTACTTTTCTTTCAAAAGAAATGGAAGTTCCTGCTGATAAAATAGTGCATTTAATTGTTGCTCATCGTTTGCACAACCTTTCAAAGATAGATGCGGCATTCTTTTATGCTTTGTTTCGTGAAAATACGCTGCTTGGTAATGATTTTTCAAAAAAAATGAATGCCAGATTTTCAGTTGGCATTGGTGATGACGACCAGGTATTGCTTTTCGATGCTGCTCTCACTGACAGAAACAAAATAGAAACCGACATCAAAAAGGCAATTGCCGGAAAAATTGTATCTCCTACAGTAGCTAACGATAATAAACGTAATCTGGAGATATTGTCGCGATATAAAAGCAAAGCAGAAGAATATTATAAAAATGAACATCCGGATAAAGCTATAAATCTTGTAACAAACTTTTTTAAAAACGGAAAAATTCAGGAAATCCAGCAATTATTCAAGGATAATAAGAATGACCTTAATGCTTTTATTGGTAAAATAACAGACCCTTTATTTTATAATTCACAAACTGAGAAATCAACAAATACTACAAATATTGATTTTAGTAAGTTTTTTGGCTTTGGCAATGAAATTATTTCACAGGTAGCAACTTCAAAAGGAATCCACAAATCTGAAGATATTAGCCAGCTTGCCAAATTGAATAAAGCAGAATGGGTGGAAGAAATTACCAGGGCGCGTCCTGACATACAAGATAAGCAGATGATTAGTATGTACGGTTCTGCTATCGTTCGCCAGATGGAAAAAGATTATCCTACAATTGCTTATGCAGCTCAACTGACAAGGGAAAAGAATCCTGCACTTGTCAATCATGATAAAATTGTTGCGTTCTTCGCAAACCACGGAGAATTTGACATGATAAAACATAATGTTGATTTGTATCTGAAAGATAAAAACATTGTTAATAATGATACTTCAGCCATTAAAGAAGAATTAAAATCAGTTCAGCGTATTTTCAGATTAACGCCGAATTATAGTCAAACTACTGCTTTATTAAATGCAAATATCAATTCATCACAAAGTATTGTTGCTACAGGTAAAACACGATTTGTTAACGAATTAGCGCCTAAAGCGGGAATATTACCGGCACAGGCAAACGCAATATTCAATAAAGCATCAACAATGAATACTGCCGCCATGTTAATGGTTGGGAATTTACATGATGCTATGAGTGTCAAGGATATTGCTTCATTCGAAACCACTAATCTTGAATTGAAATTAGAAGCAGTAACCAAAGATTTCCCCAATCTGAAATCACTTTTCAAACTAACAGATGTCTGTGAATGTGAAAAATGCAGGTCTGTTTATAGCCCTGCTGCTTATCTGGTAGAGATTTTGCAATTTTTAGATAAAAGAGCAGTGGTTGCGAACAATGCCAAGAGCGTATTGTTTAACAGAAGACCCGATTTGGGTGAAATAGACCTTGGTTGCGCCAACGCCATGACGCCTGTAAAATATATCGACCTTGTATGTGAAATTTTAGAAGAAGCCGTAGCGCCTGAAAGTCATTTTACCTATTCCGGCAATTTGGCCGATGGTGCGGACCCGTTGAAAGGCCTGATTTCAGCATCGTTATTGAATACCATCCAAAATGTACAGATCAAGTTAATCGACCAGGTTACCCTTAATCCTGTTTACATTCCAACAAATTATCAGATCACCGATAAGGCTTATGTAATTGAAACGGGAATTCTGCAAAATGCCAAACCGGTTTACTACCTAAGAGATACAAACATTGCTTTTAAAATAGTGTTTAATCAGGTAAATGCAGGCGTAAACGAATACGACGTTTATCGTTTAAGGCAGACTTTTACCACGGCAGAAGAACTGGATGCTGCTCCGGAATATGAAAATGCAAGTGCATATTTTGCACTTAAGAATGCAGCTTATGCTTTCAAATTGCCGTTTGATTTAAACCACACCGAAGCAATAGCATATTTGAGCCGCTTTGATGTTGACAGGTCAGCTTTAATGAAAACCTTTCAGATTTCAGGAACTCCATCCGATGAAATTATTGCAGCTGAAAAATTAGGATTAACGGAATATGAACGAAAAATAATTACTGCGGCTCCTGCTCCTAATAACAATGCAGCACAACAAGTTTACTGGAATGTGCCTGCTTCCGGTAATGTTGTGGATTATCTAAAAGAAGTTGACCATTGTCTTGATAAATCAGGCCTTGAATACAAAGAGCTGGATTTATTGTTAAAACTTAAGTTCATTGATAAAAACGGTAATTTATTTATAAAACATAAAGACCTTACTTGCGATACTTCACAGAAAGAAATTGCAAATCTGGATTTAGATGCATTGGATAGAATCCATCGTTTCCTTCGTCTGCAAAAGAAAACAGGCTGGAAATTTGATTTATTGGATGAAATTATTTCACAAACAAATCTCGGAAATGGTCAATTGGATAATAATTGCCTGATAAAGGCAGCCCAGTTATCAGAAATTTCAGAAAAGACAGCTATTACATTAGACGAGCTGATTGGATGTTTTGGAGAATTTCCTTATATACGTTTGCAGGAAAATGCTCCTGGGCGTTTATATCAGCAGGTATTCCTTAACAAAGCAAAGAACGGAATTAGTGATAAAAATTTTCTTCCCGAAAAAATAGACGGTTCTCAATTACTTAGCGCTAATACCGGTTATATTGCTACCTGTCTTCAGCTGAAAGAAACAGATCTTGATTTTCTGATTACGATGCCGCATCAGCTTTCAGACGGAACTATTGTTTACACCAATTATCTTCCTGATGATAAATTAAATTTCTCAAACCTCAGCTATCTTTATTCATTATCGAGATTAATCATTAAACTCAGGTTAAAAGCAGAAGATATTGCTGTCATAAAAGAGTTAAGCGGAATTGATCTTATATCAGCTCCTGATAAAACTTTGAGCTTCTTAAAAGTTTTGGATGATTTAAAAAATTCTCCTTTAACGGCAACAGATGTTAAATTCATGTTGAAACACGAAGCTGCAAATCTTAAAGAAAGAGAAATCAAAACGGATAAAGTTGAGGCTTTGCTTGGCACACTTAAAACACAGTATAAATCAATAAACGATTTACAGAAATCCAAATTTGATTCTGATCTTTTTGCAGAAGATCAAAAAACAACTTTGCAAACAGAATTGTCAAAACTTGCCGGCATTAGCGCTGAGGATACTGCTGTGTTTTTACAGTTTGTTGACGCGAACTGGAAATTTAATTATAGTACTAATTCAGGTGTTGTAAATGCAAGCGCTAATTATACAGATGCTAACGCGTATTTGACCTTTAAACTTGGCAGTATCCTTGATATTTCAGGAATAAGCGCTTTGCTTAATCCTTTAGACGCTGCTTTTACCACTGCAACCACTGCAAATAACAACGAGCATGCAGCCTTGCTGACAATTCAAACTGCAAATATAGCAGTAAGCGACGCCACTAATCCAGCCGATTTAGCAACTGCTCAGACTCAGCTTGCCGCCGCTCAGGCAAACGAACTGATAACTTCTGATGCGGCAAAAGCAGCAAATGACGCGTTAGAAAGTAAAAAGCTGGATTTAGTGAAAGCTTTTCAGGATTCAATATCATTGTTTAATATAAATTCCGGAAAGTGGACTGTATTAACTCAAACAGTCTCCACAACATTAAAATCAGATTTGGATTTAACTAAGATTGTTCTGAATCATGCTGTTCTCAAACAGCCTGCTCCCGGTACCGATTTAATTAAAGTACTATTATCCGATAATTTTAACAATGCAATAAGTATTGCAAATTATCCTAAGCAATATAATTCGGTTGAATTGTTGTATAAGCTTTTTACACTGATAAATTCATTTAACTTAAGCAATGCCGACGTTGAATGGCACCTTACAAACAATGCCAACCCAGCGCTGAAATGGTTTGAGTTTGACAGCATTCCCTATGTTACAGGACAAACGGCTGTTGATTTTTATAAATATTTAAAATTTACAAAAATTGCAGCTTACACAAAACAATTCGCAGCAGTAGCAAATCCATCAGACCCCGAAAACCCTGTTACTTTATTTGCTATTGCAAATATGATTCTTCTTACGCCGGGTACTGCAAAAAGAGATGATTTCCTTAATGCACTTGCATTATTAACCGGTTATGAGAAGACTGACCTGGATGCCATAGACGCATATTTATTTAGTGTTTTCAATATTGCAAATTATAATGTTGCCGGCAACTGGGATGTGTTAATAGAATGCAATGACCTGGTCAGAAAATTAGGAGCAACAGTGGCTCAGATTATAAAATACATTAATCCTGTTCTCTCTGCCGCTGAGGTAAGCGATTTACGTACAACCCTAAAATCACGGTATGACGAAGACACATGGTTAAGTACCTTAAAAGAAATAATGGATGCTATCCGACCTCAAAAACGAGATGCGCTGATCGCTTATCTTTTAGCTACAAATCCTGGTATCAGCGACACAAATGACCTGTATGAATATTTCTTGATTGATGTTCAAATGGAAGCCTGCATGCCTTCTTCAAGAATAGTGCAGGCTCATAATACCGTTCAGCTCTTTGTTCAACGTTGTTTAATGGGATTGGAACCGGATGCTATCGCTGATATAGATAATGACCCCGACTGGAATCAATGGCAATGGATGAAAAACTACCGGGTTTGGGAGGCCAACCGTAAAGTATTCTTATATCCTGAAAACTGGTATGATGTTACGCTTGCAGACGACAAATCATTCCTGCTTGATGAATTTATCAACGATATCAAGCAGAATGAACTTACCAACGATACGGCAGAAGAGGCAATCAAGAATTATCTTTTAAAATTAGATAGTATTGCATTCCTTGAAGTAATGGCTACCTGGTATGATGCTGCTAATAAAGCGATGCATGTGTTTGCGCGTACAAAAGGCGGCGACCCTGCCATCTATTATTACAGAAAATTTGAACAGGAACGCTACTGGACTCCATGGGAAAAGGTTGAAGTGGATATAACCGGAGACCATTTGCTCGCCTTCATTCGAAATAACAGGTTGAATCTTGCCTGGCCTGTATTTACAGAAGATGCACAATCAGACCAGGAATCAAATATTCCTTCCACTACCAGTACAACGCCTGTAAAAAATGATAAGCCAAAGAAGCAACTAAAAATTCAGCTGGCAATAAGTGAATATACAGATAAAAAATGGCAGCCTAAAATGGTTTCAAGAGATTTTATTCTCACTCCTGATAATCCACAAGATAATCCTGATTTTTTTGCTAAAAATAAATATAATCTTTTATACCTCCAGTTGACGGAACAGGTTATGCTGTTTAGCAGCATCGGAAGCAATTATGAGGAACATCAAATAAATGGTATTTTTGATATTGCAGGATGCAAAGGTTACCCTGAACTTGTTTTTCAGGGGAACCGATATTTTCCTGATTTTTATCCTGATTTTAAAGATGCCCGGTTAAATTTTGACAGGTATTTTGAAACACCGGTTGAGCCAAATAAATCTTTAAGAGTGAGCCCTGATGATTTATCTGTGAGAAACGGCATTTCTCCGTTTAACTATTACAAAATTCTTGATAAAACACCAGGCAAGTTCAGATTATCATATCCACATCAGTTTACAACAGTTGATATGATTGCATTGATTCGTGATTTATTCCTCATGCTTCTGAATAGCGGAAACAATGGCGCTTTTTACAAAGAATCCGGCGCCAGGAAAGGAATAAAACTTCCTTTAGGAACATTGCTTCCTTATTTTATGGAAGACAGCAATCATGCATATGTCATTATCCCCGGTTTTTATAATAAGACAGCGGGAGGTAATGTACAATTTAATGATGCTGAAAAAAGAACGGTATCTGATGTATTTCAGTTAATGGAAGATGTAGTTAACTGGTATAAAAAAATCGTTTATGAATTCCAGCAAAAACCGCCTGCTGATACAAAGGCAGCAATCCAGATGATTATTACAGATGCTGATTTTCAGAATATTCTTCAGGAGATTAAAAAATACATGAACATTAATTTTCTACTGAATTTATTGGTAGGAAAAACCGGAAATGCTGATTTCGATGCATTCTTAGAAAAAGTAATTGCAGAAAACAGCCTCACATACGGAGAACAGTTTAAGAATATGTATCATCCATTAGTATGTTCTTTGAGATCTGTTTTATATAAGGATGGAGTACCTGCACTGATGAAACGGGACATACAGCTATTCAGGTCAGATAAAGCTGCCACGAATGATAAAAGATATTTTACATTTAAAGGAAACTACGTTCCAAATGAGCTGATTGTTCCAAAGGGCGCATACCAAATCGATACAGGTAAAGAATATGTTTTCCCGGTTGAAGATATTGATTTTTCAAGCGACGGCAGTTACAGTGTTTATAACTGGGATTTGTTTTTCAGAGTACCGCTTCATATTGCAACAAGTCTTACACAAAACCAGAGATTTGAAGAAGCGCTCACCTGGTTTCATTATATGTTTAATCCCACTGGAGCGCTTTCAGGAACTGGGGTTCAGAAATTCTGGGTTACCAAACCATTTTATTTAAATCAGGATGCTGATTATGCAAGTCAGCTCATAGATTCGCTGATGTATAGTATTAATGACAAATCAAATCCTGATATTAAAAACCTGGAATTTGCAGTTGAACAATGGAGAAACTATCCATTCAGACCTGATGTTGTTGCAAGATTCCGTCCTGTAGCATATCAAAAAGCATTGTTAATGAGCTACATTGACAATCTTACACAATGGGGAGATTATTTATTCAGACAGGATACCATGGAAGCAGTAGCCCAGGCAACTCAGATGTATATTCTGGCAGATAAATTATTAGGTCCAAAACCAAGAATTATTCCTCCGGTAATAAAACAACCGGAAGAAACATACAACCAGATAGAAGCTAAAATAGATAGTTTTGGAAATGCATTAATTGAATTAGAAAATATTCTGCCCGACCTTTCTGTTTTATCCGAAGGTGGAGCCGAACTTCCTCCACCTCCTGTAACACTTTCCATGCTTTATTTCTGTATTCCACCGAATGATCAAATGTTTACATATTGGGATACAGTGGCAGACCGTCTTTTCAAAATCAGAAATTGTCAGAATATTGATGGTGTAGAACGGAGTCTTGCTTTGTTTGCGCCGCCAATTGATCCTGCTATGCTGGTTCGTGCTGCTGCGTCAGGTTTAAGTCTGTCATCAATTTTAGCCGGATTAAATGCTCCAAGTCCATTTTATCGTTTTAATGTTCTTTCTCAAAAAGCAACCGAGCTGGCCCAGGAAGTAAGAGCGCTTGGAAGTTCATTACTTCAGGCGCTTGAGAAAAAAGACGCTGAGGCATTGACTCTCCTGAGAGATGAATTGGAGTTAAATGTTCTTAATGCAGTTACAGCCGTCAAAAAGCTTCAGATAGATGAAGCGAATGACCAGATTGAAGTCCTTCATCGCACAAAAAAAGTAACAGAAGAAAGACAATTTCATTATTCAACAATTCAAAAAATAATTGCTAACGAACAGTTGAATTTAGATAAAATGCAGGAGGCAAATGACTATCAGGTTAAAGCACAAATAGTCAGAACGGTAGCAGGCGCACTCAGGTTGATTCCTGAATTTCATGTTGGCGCCAGCGGTTTCGGCGGTTCTCCGTCAGTAGTAATGCAATTAGGAGGTTCTGCTATTTCTAACGCAACAAGCATAGGTGCTGATATTCTCAATACACTTGGTTCGATAGCTTCATTTGAAGGAACACGTGCTGCAACGCTTGGTGGTTACGACAGACGCTTCGAAGACTGGCGGTTTCAGGCGCGTCTTGCAAGTAGAGAATTAGATTCTATCGATGAACAAATTGCTGCTGCAAATATTCGTAAAGAAATTGCAGAAACTGAATTGGCAAATCATCAGCTTCAGATTGAGAATGCAAAAAAGACGGATGATTTTATGCGTTCAAAATATACAAACAAAGATTTATATGACTGGATGATAGGGCAGATTAGTTCTGTGTATTTTAAATCTTATAAATTGGCGTTCGATTGTGCTAAAAAAGCAGAACGCAGCTACAAATTTGAACTTGGTAATGATGACACTTATATTTCTTATGGCTACTGGGATAGTTTGAAAAAAGGGTTACTAAGCGCAGACAACCTTATTCATGACATTAAACTTATGGAGACCGGTTATCTTGATAAAAACAAGAGAGACTATGAAATTACAAAACATGTATCTTTAGCTCAGCTTGACCCGTTGGCTCTTCTAAGTCTTCAAGCCACAGGCGTTTGTGATTTTGAAATACCGGAAGCATTGTATGATATGGATTTTCCCGGTCAGTATTTCAGAAGATTGAAATCGGTAAGTATTAGTTTGCCATGTATTGCAGGACCTTATACATCAGTCAGCGCCAAACTTTCTTTAGTGAAAAACAAATACAGAAAGAATGCAAATAATCCTGCAGATTATGCTGAGGATATAAATAATGACCCACGTTTTGTGTTTAACATAGGAGCTATACAATCAATTGCAGCAAGCAATTCACAAAACGACAGCGGGTTATTTGAATTGAATTTCAGGGATGAACGCTATTTGCCTTTTGAAAATACAGGTGCAATCAGTAGTTGGAGACTTGAACTGCCGACCGAAGTCAGACAGTTTGATTACAATACCATGGCCGATGTTGTTATCCATTTAAAATACACTGCAAGAGAAGGTGGTTCGGGGTTAAAAAAAGGAGCCAACAAGGTTTTAAAGACTCAACTTGAAGCCATAAATCAGGGTTTAAAACAAAATGGACTGCACACAGCGTTAAACATGAAGCATGATTTGCCAAACGAATGGAAATTGTTAAAAACAAAAGGTACTATTGATTTAACAATTGATAAATCAAGGCTTCCTTATATGGTTCAGCCCTTCAGCTCAGGAATTGACAGTGTGATGTTCTTTGTTAAAGTTACCGGAAATCCGGCAGTATTTGTAATTACCATTGATAGTGTTAAAACAAATTTATCAAGAATTGATGAATTGCACTTATGCAGAGGAAATAATTCCTCAATTTCTCTTGACACTCCATTTACGTTGGCAGTTACAGATATTATTAAACTTGAAGAACTGACAATGATTGTAAAGTATGTTTTTTAGCGTTTCTTTATCAATGCCCGAAAAGCGGCTTTTTTTGTTTTAAATTACGGTTTTAAACACTGACAGGTCTTACAGACACTGTCAGGTTTAGCAGATGATCAGACCTGTCAGGGTCTTTAAGACCTGACAGTGTCTGAATCTATCAGATGGCAATGAACACTAATTTCGCGAAGTGCTTAAAAGGGGTTCCGTAGTCGTTACCGAAAAGAAAACAAAGAAAGTCTGAACGTTCCATCTCAAAGCGTCAGTGCCGAATCTACGGATGGGCAATCTCAGCTAAATTAGCCGTAATTTTGCATTTCACCATCTTGGATGTTTCCCGAGCATCCGACACCATCAGACGAAGAGTTACTTCCTTCATCAAAAAGTAAAAATGAAAAGTAAAATACTTGTTTGTTTATTCTGCTTCATATCGTTAATCGCTTATTCGCAAAACAGTGAAATAGTAGTAAATATAAGCGGTTTAAGATCGGACAAGGGAAAATGCCTGCTATATCTGTACAACAACAAAAAGGGGTTTCCGAACGACGCCGGAAAAGCGATTACGACGACCAATGGCAGCATTTTTTCCGGCAAATCAACCCTTGTATTAAAGGATATTCCTTATGGCGAATATGCCATAGGTATTATTCACGACGAAAATGGCAACGGCAGGATGGACACAAATTTTTTGGGAATGCCCAGGGAAGGAGTCGGAGTTTCCAATAACGCCAAAGGCCATTTCGGCTCGCCAGGTTATGAAGACTCAAAGTTTAAAGTAAACCAAAAGTCATTGAAATTAAGCATCAAAATTAAATATCTATAAATCAGAAGGGAATGGCGAGCCCCTGGTAGGACTTTAACAATTAATAATTATCAACACGACAAAAATGATAGAAGCACTTAAAAAATTATTTGGTTTCGGAGCAAAAGTGAATTATGCCGAATTGGTACAAAATGGAGCAATGATTTTGGACGTTCGGACAAAAAATGAGTTTTCGGATGGTCATATCAAGGGAGCAATAAACATTCCGGTTGACCAACTTGGGAACAACCTGAATAAGTTAAAGGATAAAACCCGGAATATAATAACCTGCTGCGCGTCAGGTGCGAGAAGCGGTTTTGCGAAAAGGATGCTAATTTCAAATGGTTACCTCAATGTGCATAATGGTGGCGGTTGGAGCAGTTTAAATCAAAAAATTGGATAGTTTAGTTTCCTTCTTTAAGAATATTTCAGGCTTGTCACCCAAATCTCCCATGGAGCCTCCGCGTGATGACATATTCTCTTGAATTTGACAATTTTTTTAGTTTTAAAAGGTGAATAACTGCGATAGTGGCCACCGATCTTTTTTATTTGTACAAATACTTCCTGCGACCTTTCCCGTTTCCGGGTTTTTAACGGTCTGCTGCAAAATTACATCGGCGGCAAAGTAAAATACAGTGTAAAAGGGTGTATCCCCCCCTGCACAAACCAGTGATGACGGGCACTGCTTGCTCGATCCTAATCAGTTAATGTATTCATTCACAT
>JBAXFM010000031.1:0-26875 GCA_037139855.1 Bacteroidota bacterium | reverse complement strand
TAAAATCTGGGAATAGCAGAGTTTATTGTAATAGGTAAAGTCAAGGTCGATTCGGCTGTCAAAAACTCCTATGTTCACGCCCGCTTCCCAGGTATCCACCCGCTGAGGCCTCAACTGGTAAGGTGGAATGACTCCCGGGAAGGAGGTCGTTTGGGCTCCCCCAAAAGTACCAGAATTATAATTGAAATCCAGCATATAAGGATCCGTATCAGTCGCGGTATTTGCAAATCCACCCCTTAGCTTAAGCATGTTAAGCCATTTGACCTTCTCCTTCATTTTAAATGCCTCAGTTGCAATAAAGCTGACGGATACCGCAGGATAGAAATAGGAATTGCTTTCCGGTGGCAGTGTGGAGGACCAGTCATTTCTACCGGTCAATTCCAGAAACAGGTAATTATCCCAGGCCAGGTTCAGAAATGAGAATACCGAATTGGTCCTTTCGCGTATGACAGATTCTCCCGGACTCATGCCGCCAGGCGTATCCCCGGGATTGACGACCACCACTTCGCCCTGCGCATTGGTGATATAGGTAGGTGAAGTATAATTGTCAAAGGTGTAACGGTTTGGGAAATACCAGGTTCCGGAATGCCCCCTGATCTCATATAAATAGTAGTTCCAGCGGCTGGCTCCCAGGGTGAATTTCACATCCAGTTTCTGATGCAAAAACCCCTTCTTGCTGGCGGTCAGCAATCCGTCAAAAATATCAGAATAGGTCCTGTTCAGACTGTTGGCATAGTATCCATCCTTCAATCCCAACACATCGATGGGTTTGTTCGTGGTGGTGTATTGGTCGAGGTTGAAATCCCTGCCTGCACGCCCGGTCAGGCTCAGCCATGGGGTGATCTCCCAGGTGAGGGTCAGCGCCCCGATGTATTTATCCCTTTTCAAGGTTGTATTGTTGCTGTAATAGTCCCACCAGAGCGTAGGTTTGATATAAAGAAAGGGATAACCTTCCTGTGGATTCTGGGATCCGTCGGGGTTGGCGTAATTTTCGCGGTCGATCCCCTTATAGCTTCTTGGCCAGGAATAAAGGAATCCTTTGCTGAATGATTCCTGTGATTCGCCCAGCATGGGGCTGTTCAGCCGGTTGAAGCTGATGTACGATAAGGTAAGATCTGCCATCAATTTGGAAGATATTTTTAATCCTGCCCCAAGGTTTACAGTAGTCCGGTTGAAATTGCTGTTGCTGATAATGGCTTTATTATCCTGCCGGGTGATGGAGACACGAAGGTTCCCCTTGTCATTTCCTCCCGATGCAGCAATGTTGTAAGTTTGGGTGGAACCATCCTGGAATACCGATTTGTAATTATCCGGCTGAGGAGAATAGGCCCTCATTTTGCCATCCCACCATTTAACCATCTGTCCATCCATTTTTGGACCCCACGATACGGCCGAACCATAATACCCGAATTCCTCGGTGGTTGACCGTGTATCTCCCTGCTGGTTGATGATGAGGTTATCATTTCCGTAAATTCCCGGATACAACATCGTGTCGCCATTCATCGGAAAGGTAGGGGGTGTGAAAGAAATTGGTCCGCCGGCGCCATAGGTGTTCTGCATCTCCCTGAACCGGTATGGATGTGTCCATTTATAGCTATAGCTAAAGGAAACACCGAGCCCTTCCTGTTTTTTTCCGCGTTTCGTGGTGATCAGGATAACCCCATTGGCCCCCCTTGAACCATATTGGGCCGAGGCAGCGCCCCCTTTCAGTACATTATAGGTCTCAATGTCGAGCGGATTGATGTCCGAAATCGGGTTTCCCCAGTCAACACCCCGACCAACATTCTCCTGCCCCGGAATGTTTTCCAGCGGAACATTGTCAACGACGATCAGCGGCTGGTTTTTGCCACTAAACGTGTTGTTGCCCCTGATCACGATACGGGTGGAACTACCCTCCAGCCCATCGCCCTGTGAAACCTGTACTCCTGCCGCACGACCAATCAAGCCATTCAGGATGTTTGGGGTGTTCGACCTGAGAACAACATCTGCTTCAATGCGTTGTGTGGAGTATCCGATCTCCCGTTGCTGGCGTTTCACGCCGAAGGCGGTAACCACGTATTCTTTGAGTTCATTGGTTGCAACCAACATGATCAAATCAATGACCAATTGATTTCCAACGTGAACTTCACGGGTAGCATATCCTATATAACTGAATTTCAGGGTATCTTTTGGAGTTACCCCCGAAAGGGTATATCTGCCCTCTATATCCGTGATGGTTCCCTTTACGGTGCCTTTGATCACTACAGTCACCCCGGGTATGCCTTTTTGGTCTTCATCCGAAATAACTTTGCCTGTTATGGTAACTGATTGTGCCGAAACCAGATGGCTGAATATCGTTAAAACGAGTAAAATAAGTTCTTTGACGCGCATCATGCGTTTTGAATTTGATCAACCTGAATTCACCGGGACCAAAGATATCAAAAAAAAGCACCTAACATAATACGGCCAGAAGATTTGATGAAAAATTGGTAATATTTTTATTAATGACGCTTTAAAGCCTATTTTCTGACATTTGCACGGAGCCGCTGGTGCTTCAGTTCATTGGCCATGACATCGAAATAGGGTTCAGTGTGTTTAGTGCGGGTGCGTGATTATTTATTATTTTTGTGAGTCCCCCTAAGTCTTTATACTGTTGATCATGAAGAAAACACAGTACTTCCCCGTCCTCCTGATGCCAGTCATCATACTATTTGCTGCCATCTTTGCCAGTTCAAACGTTTTTGCACAAAACGAACGGCCTGCGGATACTTCCATCAGGGTCTTTCCTGCCAAAACCGAAACAGTGGCCGAAATCATGAAACGGGCCAGGCTTGCACCCCCTCGAGCGAAGCATGAGCGGCCTGAAATGGAATATCCCGACCGTTCAAACCTTCCGCAAAATCCTTTATCCCCGGCTATCGCTACTTATCCTGAAACAGACGGTGGCGTAAATACTCCACAGAATCCATCCACCGACCTGCTACAGACCACCGGCCTTACATTCAACGGGTTCAGCAATACTATTTCAACCGGGCCATTCCCCCCTGACAATATGGGCGCCATCGGCCCAACCCAGTACATTGTGGCGGTGAATGGCATCATCAGGTCGTTTAATTCAACCACCGGCGTTGCCGACGGGGTGCTGAATGTTGACCCTGATATTTTTTTCGCCCCTGCCATGACGCCTCTTGGCAGCGGAGTGACCTCCAATTTTACCTCGGATCCCCGGATCAGGTACGACCGGTTTTCCGCTAAATGGATCATGGCTATCATTGACGTCCCGAACGGTGGTGCCCTGGTAAACAGGGTCCTGATTGCCGTGAGCAGCTCATCAACCATCACTGCAGCCACCACCTGGACCTTCTACTATTTCCTGGGGCAAACAGGTTACTTCCTCGACTATCCTACCATCGGGATGGATATAAACGCCGTATATATCGGGGGCAACTTGTTTTCGCTGTCGACCGGGAAATATGCTGGCACCAGCGGCTATGTCATCAACCGGAGCAACCTGGTCTCCGGCGGTTCTTTCCTGTATTACCCGTTCCCCTTTCTTTCAAATATAACCGGTGCCGGACCCTATACACCGCAGGGGGTCGATAATTTTGACATAACCGCCACACAGGGTTATTTTATAGGGTCGGATAACGCCTCCTATGGTCTATTAACGTTGCGCAGGATCAGTACACCGGGCGGCATACCCACTATTTCAGCAAACATCTTCGTCACCGTCAGTTCAACCTTTGTCCCAAACAATGTTCCTCACATGGGAAATACAGGCGGCACCAATGGTTATCTGGACGCGATTGACGACAGGCTGTATGCCGCCATGATCCGGGGTGGCCATTTATGGACCGCGCACACCATTTATGTGAATGCATCGGGAACGACCACCTCGGGCAACCGTGACGGAGTGCGCTGGTATGATCTCATCAACCTGGCCACCACCCCGTCGGTCAACCAGTCGGGAACGATCTGGGACCCGGCAGCGAGCAATCCCAGGTGGTACTTCTTCCCGTCGGTCATGGCCAGCGGGCAGGGACATGCCGCATTCAGCCTGGCAGCGGCAGGCCTCGGTGACCGGGCCAATGCCGCCACCACCGGCCGGTTAGCCTCCGGTGCGGCAGGGACCACCCAGTCAGTGACATTAACGACAGCAAGTACTACGGCGTATAATCCTGTCATGAATAATGGCGTGGACGATGGTAGCAGGAGATGGGGCGACTACTCCTACGTTTCGCTCGACCCGCTGGATGACATGACCATGTGGATGATCAACCAATATTGTGCGGGCACTAATTATTATGGCTGTAGTGTTTCCAAACTGATCGCGCCGCCGCCCGCCACCCCTGCAAGTTGCAGCCCCTCATCGGCAAAAGCCGGGCAGGCATCTGTCAATGTGGTGGTGACCGGGACTGTGGTCAGCGGCAGCGGGTTTTATGATCCGGGGGCCAATATGGCTGCCCCGGCACTCGCTTTTCATCACATCTCGGCCAGCGTTTCCGGGGGGGTAGTGGTGAACTCCGTGACCTATACGGATCCGACCCATATTACACTGAACATCAAAACAACAGGCGCTACGGCTGGATTGCAGACCATCACGGTCACGAATCCTGACGGGCAATCGCTGGTGAGCGGTTCGATCCTCAGGATCTGCCCGGTGATAGCAGTTCAGAACCCCGCAGGGACGACGGGAACGGCCGGGACAGTTTTCAGCAAAACCTTCACCTCATCGGGCGCAACCACCACGGTGACATACAGCACCTCCAGCACGTTACCTGCCGGATTGACGCTGTCGTCGGGCGGTGTGCTGAGCGGAGTCCCCTCCGCCACCGGCACATTCCCGATCATCGTTACCGCAACCGATGCCAATGGTTGCACCGGAACGGGTTCCACCTACATCCTGGTAATCGGCTGCCCGGTTTTAACCCCGGCCATTATCGCAAACGGCTCCCTCGCAATCTGTCCCGGCGGGTCAGTGCAACTTGCCTCGACAGGAGGCAATGCACTGCAGTTTGCCGGGGCCGGAAATTACCTGACTATTCCTTCAACGATCAATACTATGTTCAGCGCCAACCGGATCACGGTGGAAGGCTGGGTTTACCAGACTGCTGCAACCGTTGGCCAACCGGCGTTGGTTGGAGAAGCTCAACTTGGGGACGGCACTGTGAAATTCTCCATGTACCTGAGCGGGCAGCAGGTCATCGCAGGATTCTATTCCGGAGCATGGACCAGCGCCGCGAGCACCGTAAACCTCCCCCTAAATACCTGGACTCATCTTGCGGCCACCTACGATCAAACGGCCATCAGGATATACGTGAATGGCGTTGCAGCAGGTACTTTCGCAACTTCCGCCGCACTGCCGACCGGCAGTGAAGAATGGCGGATAGCCAGAAAATGGGATGCCGCTGAATATTTCACGGGCAGAATGGACGAAATCCGCATCTGGAACGTAGCCAGAACCCAGGCACAGATCCAATCGGGCATGAGCACTGTCATTCCGCCGGCCACCAGCGGGCTTTTAGCCTGTTACAGGCTTGACGAAGGATCGGGAGTGTCCGCTGCCGATCTCACCGGGCACGGATATAACGGAACTTTTGTGAACTCGCCCACCTGGGTGGTCCCATCTACCGCCCCAATATTAGGATATTCCGGTTACCTTTGGTCAAACGGGGCTACCACCCCCGGCATCACCGTCCTTACAGCAGGAACTTTTTCTGTTACGGTCGCAGATCTTTACGGCTGTGCAGGCGCCAGCGCCCCTGTAACCGTTTCCGTCAAGGCCCTGACCGGGGCAGCAGGAACCATCTCAGGCCCGGTGGTCACCGGCCAGGGACATACGGGGATCGCCTATACGGTTGCTCCGGTTGCTAACGCTACCGGGTACCAATGGACTTTGCCCACAGGAACCTCCATCACGTCGGGGATCAATACGAACAGCATCACGGTTGATTTTTCGGCATCCGCACTTTCCGGGAACATCACCGTTTACGGAACGAACGACTGTGGAAACGGAACCCCGTCTCCGGCTCTTGCCATCACAGTGATCGCCTCGACCTACAATGCCGGAAACACGGTAGTGGCCTCCGGGGCTGTTCAGTGCTATAATGCCCTCCAGACAATTTATATAGCCGGGGGGGGAGCTACGTTCACGGTTCAGACCGGAGGGAGCGCCACCATGATCGCCGGTCAGAACATTGTTTACCAGGAGGGCACGATGGCAGTATCGGGCGGGTATTTGCACGGGTACATTACGACCACCAACCAGTATTGCGGAGGTATGGCGCCAGCAATGGTTTCGGTTGTTGCCGGGACCGAAACGATTCCCTTTGTACCGGCATCCCCGAACCTGAAAGTATACCCGAATCCAACGACCGGTGTGTTTACGATTGAGCTGACCGGGGATAACAGGCCCCAGCCGGCGAGGGTTGAATTGTTCAATATGAACGGTATCAGGGTTATCAGTGCAGCGTTGAACGGCCAAAGGGAATATACGCTGTCCATTGCGGCTATGCCGCCCGGGCTCTATTTTCTGCATATTGTCTGTGGAAATGCCGCTGAAACTGTAAAGCTGATAAAATTATAAGAAACGTTAACACACCGGCCAGGCAGTTGCCGACGAACTACTCTTTTAAACGAATACTTTATTTCACTCATGCATCCCTATTGTGATATAAGTATTTGATTTAGAAAAAAGAAACTTGAGTTTTTCGAAATTAGGCATTCCTGAAAACAGGCTAAGTTTCCAATTGTTGGTATACCCCAATGGTTCGGCAGGCATGCCCCACTTATGGTCAATAATATTATTTTTATTTTTGTCGTGGACGATAATTGCAGCATACTCGCCATAAGGAAGATCTTTGACAGGAATGTCAGATTCATGGTTGACGATTTCTGCATTTACGCGTATAAAGGGTTTTTTCGGTACATCGTCATCCGGGCGGTACAAAAGTAAAATTGCTTGTCCTGTATTGTTTTCAAATCCGTTAACATGAAAGGTCAGCGTACCTGTTGGTTTTTCCGTTTGGGGAAACACGTTATTATTAAACAATGAGATAATCAGGAAGAGAATTAAAAGGATCTTATTCATGATATATATATTTATTCGTACGACAATGCCTGATGTGTTGAAACTTTAATGGCCGAATTGGCCGGAATGCGGCTAGCCAGCCATCCAAACAAAAGGGTTACGGCAATGGTAATTACAAACCCGGACGGACTGAATGCATATTCAAGTTTGGCATCATTACCCAACATCAATTTACCGAAAAACACCGCTGCTACCTGGCTCAATGGATAAGAAAGCAATAGCCCTGTTAGGATACTGATCACGGAAGTAATCATGCCTTCATTTAAGAACATAGAGTAAATCTTTTTTGGCGTTGCTCCAATGGCACGCATAACACCGATTTCACGGGTACGCTCCCATATGTTTATTCCGGTTGCAGATGCCATGCCAACAGCGCTGACCACCAGAACAAGAAATGACAACAGGATGATGGTTGAAAGAATGATGTCCAGGTGATCGTAGATTATCTTCACTCTTTCGGCTTGCGACATCACATAGGCAACGTCAAGCATGGAGGGTGAGATTGCTTTTTCAATGTTTTTTTTAAGCGCGACAACCTCCTTAAAGCTGTTGTTTTTTGCAATGAATGATATGGTGTTCACATAATGGTTCGGGTTGAGCATCGAGTCATATTGCTGAATGTCTATATATATTTTAGGACGCTCAAATTGTTGTGTAACACCTACTAGTTTAGCCTTGATGCTTTTGTTGCCAACAGTAAAATTCATAGTGGATCCAACTTCGGGATTTTTATACAGAGAAAGCGCCTGCTGATTGAGGACTATTTCAATATCGCTGGAGACCTTAAGCCATCGCCCATCACGAATTTTCAATTTAAGAAATTCCGAATTCCGGGGAAGTGCCACGATCCCTGCTCCCTTGTCGGTTGATATTACTTTTGACTGGATTTCGCCACGCCCTCCCAGCCATGTTTCAACTGAGGTTACATTGTCTAAAGATTTGAATGAGCGTAAGGCTTCCTCTTTTGAAATTGGATTATTGAGCACAACCTGAACATCATACCGCATTTCGTCTTTATAGCCTGAAAGCAATTCCCATAATGATTGCCGAACATTAAATCCGGTGCTGAAAATAGCAACACCAAAAGCCATCGCAAATATGGTAACCATGAGCCGGTTGATGTTTCGTTGTGCGTTTCTTATTGCCAGGATCATCGGATCAGGCAGATGCAGTTTTTTCAGCCATGGATATTCCCGTCCTCCGGCTTGTTGCGAAATGCCATAATCACTTAATGCCGCTTTTACAGATATCCGGGTTCCTTTCAGCAGTGTTGAAATGGATAAAAGCGCCGGCAGCAGCAAACTTGCCAGCATCAGTAAAATGTAAACCTGCAGAGGGACTGTTGTAGTCAGAATATTGAAATTGAGTTTGCCTGCCACAAAATATGCAAATGCCATGCCCGATCTGATAGCCAGGGGAATTGCGAAAATTCCGGATAATGCACCAACTATCAGGAGCATAAAAATATAAATTTTGAACAGCTGAAACCGGGAAGCGCCAATTGATTTTAAAATACCTATTTGTCTTATTTGATTCGCCATGATGGACTTGACCAATTGCGAAACCAAAACAGCCCCCATGATAAATGCCAGAAAACCAATGGCTCCGATTAAAAATAACAAGGTGTTCAGCTGCCATTGGTGTGGATGTTCGTTGAATTTTGGAATTTCCACAGAACTGATTTCAATTCCCATTCTTTGGAATTCATTGACCATCAACTTACTCCTATTTGTAACCTCCTGACCCGACTGCACGTTTTTTAAACGAACAATCAACCGGTGGTTTGAAGGCAACCCTGTTATCTGGCTGTATGTTTGTTTATCGGTATAGGCATAAATAAATGCATCCTGTGTCGCCGGTGCCTGAGCAGGGTCGAAGCATATTCCGCTCACAGGAATACGAAGGTTTTTTCCTGCAACTCTTACCCTGGGATTCGATCCAAGTTTGATATCGGAAACTTTTTTCCCGTCGCGTTCCATCAACATGGTTCCTTTCTGCGGAACTTTATTTCCCTGCTCCTGAAAAACCTGGGCGAGTTTAAAATCATCAAAATTTTCAACACCAAATAACCAAAGAGGAATCCACACATCGGGCCGGACTTCGATCCTGTGCAATGAAAAATCCCTGAATTCGGCGGCTTCAATACCGGGTTTGGCGACAAATTCTGTAAGATTCAGCTTTTCAAAATTGTTCGATGTAAATACAAGTTGTTGCGGGGAAGTACTCTGATAATTGGCATTCAAATCATTCATTAAAATAACGTACGATACTTCCACTGTTCCCACGCCCCAGATTCCAAGGATCATCGCGAATACTACCAGCAGTGTGCGTTTTGGATTCGAACTCAAATCCCTGATCGCTTTTAATGGTTTCATTTTCATAAGGCGTGGCTTTTTAATTCAGTTGATACTATTTCACCATCCGAGAGCGTGACCGTTCGGTCGTATTTAAAAGCGCTGTCCTTTTCATGGGTAACCACAATAACCGTTTTACCTGATTTTGCCAGGGAACTAAATATTGCATTGACCGATTCGGCTGTTTTGCTGTCAAGATTACCGGTAGGTTCATCGGCTACAATAATTGGCGGATCATTGGCCAGGGCCCTGGCGATAGCCGCGCGTTGTTGTTCGCCTCCCGAAAGTGATGCAGGCATTTTATTTGCCTGTTCCGGAATGCCGACATCAAGCAGGAGTTTTTTTGCCCTTTTTACACGCTCAGGTTTTGGAATGCAATTAACAAATTCCATGGCAAGCAGAATGTTTTCGAGAATGGTAAGGGTTGGAATCAGTTGAAAAAACTGAAATACTATGCCAATGTTCTTTCCCCGCCATGTTGCCAGCTGGCTTTCGTTCATGTGCCCGATTTCATCTTCATTCAGGATGACTTTTCCTTTTGTCGGATGGTCAATCCCGGTAATCATGTTTAATAAAGTGGATTTTCCACTGCCCGATTTGCCAATAATGGCAATATATTCACCTTTATTGACCTTGAGATGAATGTTGTTTAATGCAGTGAACGACCGTTCCTTTGTTTGGAATACCTTTGTAACTCCTTCCAGTGTAATCATAGATTGTCCTTTTTAAATTAATTAAAACTGATGGCAAAAGTATAACCAAGAGAAACAGTAGTTTTAACATAAATTGCGGAACGGTTAGCATTTCTTGCGATTATTCTTCAGGCGGACAGGATTTTTGCCTTTTGCAAATCTATAATTTCATATCTTTACCATTCTGTGTTTTTTACCAGTTAGCCAAAGCGATGGCTGACTGGCAGGGGGAGCTTATCTTTTGCTCAACCACAGAGGTTGTTTCGAAAATATTTACCATGGTCGGCATGGAAACCGATTTTAAGATCTTCCCGCGACTTGATGAGGCCCTTGCCCAGGTGAATGAGCGAAACTGAACCGATTATTTATTAACCAGGAATTTAAATGTCCGCTTTTCTCCGGCGCTTCGTAAAAGGAGGGTATAAAGTCCTGCTGGTACTGGCCTGAGGTCAATGACGGTGATGCCGGTGCCTTGCAAGGTAATGTTGCTTTTGGTGAAAATATTTGATCCGAGATTGTTATACACATCCAGGCTGAATGCTTTCTCTGATCCATTGGAAATGGAAATGTTGAAAAGCCCCTCATTGGGAACCGGATAGATCTCCACCTTCAGGGGATCCTGATCGCTGACTCCCACACCAGCTGGTGTTTTGAATGTTAAATCCACACCTGTTGCCGTTCCAGCGGCATTCGTCCCTTTTACAAGGTAGTGGTAGGTTGTATTCGATGACAGACCGGTGAGATTTGCCAGAACTGCCGTGGCAGTTGTACCGGTTACGACTGAAGGGGTGGCATCAATGGTATATCCGTATGCCGGGGTCAGACCCCAGTCAAAAGAAACATTGGTGCTTGAATTGTTCGCATTGACTGTACCGTTCAACGTTGCCCCCGACGAAGTGATGGCTGTTGCATCAAGCGTAATGACCAACGGTGGCTGGGCAGTTTGCCCGCTCATGGTGATCATCAGGGAATCTGTTACCGTTGGGTCCTGCACTGCTGCGGCTTTTGCATAGGCCGTACCGTTTGAAACTGCGGTCACCAGTCCTGATGCACTGATGGTGGCCATGCCTGTTCCCGGGACGATGCTCCAGGTAACCGCCTGACTGGCAGAAGCAGGGAATACGGTTGCAACCATCTGCAACGTTCCTCCGTTCGTAGTGATTGTTGGTGGATTACCCCCCTCTGTGGCGACAGTGAGTCCGATCAAACCACCAACCGAAACACCCTGGGCATAGCCCATGTAACCTGAGCCCCGGTCTTCGGTCCAGGTACAGGCGCATCGGTTTGGTCCGTCAGGTGTAAACCCGTATCGCATTTTGGGCGTTGAAGCCCCTGCCGTGGTGGAACTGACTTCAATCCTGTTTCCGGGCCAGACGAAATTTCCACTGCCATCCAGTCTTGTGGCAAAAATCTTTTCAGTCGAATTATAACTCATAAACATCGGGTTATCCGACACCACTGCCAGATCACCACAGCGTTGATCGGCACTGCCACTGATTGCATAAACAACTTTAGCCTGATCGGTAAACTGCCGCGCTCCGGTGGTTTTCAGGAATTTCTGAACGTAAACCCCATAGACGGTTTGGTTTGGATTGCTAAAATTACAAACAGACCAAACATAATTTGACCCGTGCGTCATATTGATACTGGTTTCTCCCTGGTAACTGTCACCTGCGGCAACGGATGTGTTGAAATTTGACCCGTTCATTCCCCAGGGAATGGTCCCGTTCGGGTTCACCCGCTGCAGGAATGAATTAAACCGATTACCGGTGGATGAATAGTAACCATAGTAGGTGGTGTCGCCTTCAGCAATAATTGAATAATAGCGGTACCCTGCAGTGGTCTGGTTGCAGATCTGCAAAGGCAGATACAGGGCAGTCCCTGAAGTATCAAACATCTGTGCATACAAGCTGGTATACATGTTGCCCTTCTGATATACCATGGTGAATTTCCCTGCTGAATTTGCAATTAACTGACCGCGTGTAGTAACAGCAGTACCGACTTTAACGATCACCGGAGTTGCCCATGCCAGGGAGCCTCCGGCAGTGATTTTTTGAATGTTCAGCGTGTTCCCATTATCTGCATTCCAGGTTACAACAACTTCACCATTGCTTAGCGCTGCAGGATATGGGGCAAGGCCCCCGCCCAGAACGACGCCAGAGGGTGCCCATAAATGCACACCTGCCTGGGAAATTTTATAGACCACAGCCTGAAGGTTTCCGGTCCGATCATCCTGGTATCCTATGATAAAATTATTATCGGGATCCACGCAAACATTAAACACATATGTTGCAGAACCAGATGGCTTGTTGTCGACAAGCATCCCATCAGGCCCGAGCAACTTGTATCCGTTGGCATCTATTAACTGAGCCCTCATGTCGTAATTGCTCCCGTTCTGATGATAGAAAGCGATCCAGGTTTTGCCGTCTGATGTGGGCGCTGCCTGGATATCGGCCGTTGGAAACCCGGATATCGTCATGTTTACGTACGTATTTGTGTTCCATTGGGCGTAAATAGTATCCGGGGTCAGGGTAAAAAACCCCAGCATACCAACCAGCAAAACACCGAAAATCGAATGTATAGATTTACTTTGACAGGTTTTCATAATGATTTGTTTTCATAATGATTTTCACGAAAATTGACCGGGTACGGTAAAAATGTAAAACATCCTCAAAGCTAATGTTTTTATTGCCATGTTAAAAGCACTTTTAACGATCTTCCTGTATTTTTTATGAATTTTACGTAACCGGGTAATACGTTTTTGTATTTTCCGTGTCTGGTATGTATACCAGGTTTGTCCGGAATATCATATAAATACAATCAAAAAAACATGAAAACACTTGTATTCATCATTTTAATGTTATCGGCAGCTTTTCAAATGTATGCACAGAATTACCAGATTAATTTTGCAGGAACAGGCGCCAGCACAACGCTCGATTCGGTTAAAGTTGAGAACCTGTCACAATGCACAAGCCTGACGATAGCCGGAACCGACACCTTAATCCTTACATCGACAATAGGAATAAATGAATTCAGAAACCCCCGGGGAATCGGGGTAACCATTTATCCGAATCCTTCGCCAGGAGATTGTTCGGTTGAATTTGCATCAACTTCAGGAAGTACTGTGTCCATCTCATTATCCGACATGTCGGGGAAAACAGTCCTGCAAAAAACAGCGTTTTTCCGGGAAGGAAATCACTCTTTTTTTCTAACAGGTATTCAACGAGGCGTATACAACCTGAAAGTTGAATCTTCCGGTTATTTATATACTGCTAAATTGATCAGCTATGCAACAGGAACGGGCTGCCTTGCCATAAATGGCATAGCATCGGCAAGCGGTGCAAAAAAGAGCCTGTCCTTAACCGGAACAACGAAAATGAGAAAATTCAGTGGAACCAGGTCTATCATAAGCATGCAGTTCAATGCGGGTGATACGCTGAAACTTACAGGAAAATCAGGTAATTACAGAACGGTCAATATGCTGTTTCCAAATCAAAGTCAGATGGTGTCCTTTCATTTTGTCAAATGCACCGATGCCGACGGCAATCATTATGCTGTTGTGCAGATTGGTTCACAATTATGGATGCAGGAAAACCTGAAAACCACAAAATATCTCGACGGGTCGGATATACCCAATGTGCCTGACAGCGCCGCCTGGGGAAATCTCGCCACGGGTGCATATTGTGATTATCATAATCTTCCGGCCGAAGGGGAATATTATGGTCGTCTGTACAACTTCTACGCAGTAACCGACAGCCGTAAAATTTGTCCTGATGGCTGGCATGTTCCTTCTCACGGCGAATGGAACATGATGGAGAAATTGCTTGACAGTACGGTTGATACCATGGCGCTCGGAGGTAGTGGCAAGGAAATTGGAAGGATATTGAAGGAAGGCTGCAATACACGTTGGGCCTACCTGGATACGACATACGGAATAAATTCAGCCGGATTTACCGCTCTCTGCTCAAACTTCAGGAATGGCAGCGGAGCCTGGAGCCTGGCTCCCGATAGTAATCATGATGATTGCTTCTGGACTGCCACATCTTATAACACCAATTCAGCGTGGTTTCGAAGCCTGCGCTGGTGCTACGGGGATATATACTCGTTGTTCCCCATGAAAAAAGCGGGTCATTCAGTGAGATGTATCATCAACCCCTGAAAATCCAAAACCGTTCCAGCGATATACGGCTGAACGTGTTTCATTGTTTAGCGGATCAGGATTAATAAATGAATCCTTCCGATGGGTGGCACACAGGATTCCCTCATTTCCCGGAATGATGACCGCATCAAGTAAAGGCCAGGCCAAAGCAGAACCCCTCCAGCGTGCAATCAGCCCATCTCGGGTCACGCTGTAAACATAAGGCCGGAGACCTGTTTCCCGGTCCATATTCGAATAATGCCTTTCAAGGGAGAAGACATAATCATTTTCTCCATCCAGTCGTGCAAATTCAATGGAGACGATTGGCATTGGTTGTGTTTGCCAAATCCTTTTCCCCTTAAGGAATGCTTCGAGCGTTAGTTTTCCATCGGATACGCCATGTGATGGCGCAGCTTGTATAAAAATACCCGACACTTTCGTTGTCTCTCTTATGGGAACGGAACCGGATTCCAAAAACGAACTATCTGTCAATTCCGGAAAGAATGAATTTTGGGTTGTATGAGTTTTCAGGCATCGGTAGGAAAGGATGCCATCCTTAATTGTACAGTCCACCATGAGTCCTTCCCTGGTGCCTGGATATTTCTGATCAAAAACATGATTTCCCAGGGAAAAGAAGACGGGCTTCCCATCAATGATTTCGGGTTTTTGGATGACATGCGGATGGTGCCCGACGATCATATCTGCTCCCTGGTGAATCAGCCATTGAGCGCTTTCCCGTTGATCTTTGTTGGGCCACTCCAGTAATTCACTCCCCCAATGGATACTCACGATCACGAGATTTGCCAGGTTTTTTGCCAGGCGGATTTTTTGACTTAGCGGGATAGACGGAATTTTCTGACTATGATGATCCTGACCGGGAACCAGGTTAACCGCTATGATGGCGATGACAGTTTCTTCAAACCGGAAAAACCGGGGGGAGTTTTCAAAATCAATAGGTTGAATGCCGGAACCCGACAATTGGCGAATAGTCCGGTCTCTGCCGGCAGGGCCTAAATCCATGTTGTGGTTGTTTTCAATGGAAAGGGCTGTAAATCCTGCTTCCCTGATCATGGGGATATAGGAGGATGGAATGGAGAAAGTCATCGAAGATGAAGGGCCGGTTTTACTACTGATGGTGTCTGCTACCGATCCTTCTAAATTACCAAAGAGCAGATCAGGAGAATGAAGCATGGATGTCATATGAACCCAGGGTGAAATCTGCCGGCTGTCAATTTCCTGTTTGACATTTCTTGACAGCATAATATCTCCGGTAAAGACTAACCGTATTTCCCTGCCGCACCATCCATCGCACTGAATGATCAGAAAATACAGGATCGAAGATATGAAAACTAATATCCTGAATTTGCGGGGTATGATAACGGTTGCTCCGTGATCATGGGTTTTATCCATGGAAGAAAGGATTGAGTTTTTAATCTGGTTCGCCAGTCATGATCATCAAGAAGCTGATCGGAATTGAATTCATAGTAGGAATAGACCGACCCTTTCACAATTTCATGTCTGCCATAATATGGGATAACATAATCCCATTCCAGCGGGTTGCCAACTGCCGCATTCAGGTAGGAAACCAATCTGTCGCCGGCGACATCCGCAATTTTTGGCATGGGGTCAGGGGTTGATAGCGCATAATCAGGGTTCGAAAGACTTTTAAATATCAGAAAACAATGCTCGGCAATAGCCCCGATATAAAGTATCTGCTCATATTCTTTGGAGGAGAGGGTTGTTCCTGCCCGTTCCTTTTCAGCGATCCCCTTCAATTCCCTGGCGGTCTCCACCATTTCCTTTAACCGTTTGGTTATTCCTTCATACAAGGATCCTTTCGCCTGTTCGTAGGATTCATGAATATCAGGGGATTTGGCAATATCCGCAGGTAAATATTTTATGGTTGTTTCAAAAAGATCAGCAATCGCTTCAAATGTAAAAGGATCAGGTTCTACATACCCCCTGGGCGCCCTTAAAATAATTGCCTCAAATCCAGCCTCACCACATTCAGCAGCCGATCGCTCATTCACCAGGCCCGTGGCATGACGAAGGGTGGCCCAGGATGCTAATCCGGTCTGAAGTCTTTTTAACTGCCACAGGTCCTTATCCAGGTTATTATTGGCTGAACTTACGGTATCGGCCCATTGAATGGCGAGTGCATTTATCCAGCAGTCATATAGGTTATCGTTTTTTGTTTCGGCCCTGTTCAGGGTTTTGAAATTGTCCCGAAGATTGCCTATTACCTTCCTGAGGGGTGGGTACTTCTCAAAATCATCGTGTAATAACGATGCAGCCAAACCATTTCCCAGCGATGCTGCCAGATCAAGACCCGAAGGGATTAATCGGAATCCACCCGGACCCTGAATCTGAAGATCGGCAGGCATGTTTTCATGATAAACCGTTGAGAACAGAACTTCGTTGTCAAAACCCCAGGAAAGGGGGAACATTGTCAGATTCGCACCGGGGTTCTTATTATAAACAGGCGGACTGTTGTTCAATTCCTTCCAAACCAACTGACTCCTGGATGGCGAAATAAATCCCATATAGCTTTCAATCCATTTTGCGGCATACGTCTGTACTTCGGGGGGAAGCTGGTTAAGCTCTTCCATGATTTTTTGACTGGTATCATAAACCGTTGTAAGGTATTTAAACCCCATGAAATACTGCTGCATTCCGGACGTTGAGGTGTAGTGGCTTCTGGGTTTCAGTTCAGCATAGTTGAACGCTTTTTTTAGCGCCTCCGACTCAAGTACCCCTTGTGCCCCGATCATTCTGATAACCTCCGGATTTTGTTTGTTCCCGGAATGAAGATCGGCCAAGGCTTTAAAAACTGTTGACCATGGCGAACTTTCGGTAGATTTTTTGTAATATTGATCTGCCGCGCTCACAAATTTCCAGAAGTTCGGAATTGCCTGGTCCCGTTCATTTATAATAAAGATACCTTCATAGGCTGATGCGTACAGTTCCCAGAAAATATCAGTGGTAACCAGATAGGGCCGTGTGGGGATCGTTCGGTTATAGTCTCCGCAAGCATAGTTCTCGGTTTCATAAAGCTGATATAACTGGTCATCGTCGGTCGTACGGAATAATCCGTAGTTCTTTTGTAAAAGGTTAATCTCTTCAGGACTCCTGACAAACATCCAGGCATTTTGAACGTCTGCCAGTGGCATGTTAATGGGATGGTAAGATAAGGTGAACTGGTCTCCTGTTTTTGACAGGCCCACGATTCCTTTCCCATCAGGAACAGACGATGGCGTTGTTATAAAATGAGCGTCCTGGAGTTGTGGCTCTTCTTTTCCATTTGCGAGTATATACACCCCGATTCCTGGCTGATCCTTCTGCCAGTGAATAAATCCCAGGCCATTTGGTGTGGCAGTTATGCTTCCGCCTTTAAGGTTCCCTGTGGTGAGCGGTTTTGATCCATCCCAATAAGTGGTACTGTACCTGGCAATATTAAAAGTGTGCTGACCATCTTCCCAGATCATCTCATGTCCGGCCGGATGAAAGGAAAGGGGCAAGGCAAAACCAGATGTCATCTCACTTGGTGCGATACCATCGTCAGGAACAGTTGTCTTTGTTGCAGCGGGACCAATTACCTGGTATAACCGGGTTCCCTCTTCTGTAATGGAAACGGTCCGGAAGGATTTATTTTCGGTGCTCATCCCGAAGAAAATCCGGTATGAATAGTATTCATCCCTTGAGTCCGGGTTATATTCTGTAACGTAGGGTCTTGGACATACCACAAGTCTTTTAAGTTGATAGGTGGATGAAAAAATGCCCCTGGATTTCCAGTTGTTTTTTCGCTTTTCAATTTTTAAAATGTGGTATTTGGCATCCTTGATGGCAATAACGAATATCTCTTCTCCCAGCGGGTGCCAGGCAATAGCCGTCGGAATATACCCTGCGGGGGTGGTCCAGCATTCAGTCAGTGTATTTTCCCCAATCTTCCAGAATTTAATGAGATATGATTGATCTGTACCTTTTATGAGGAGAGCAACAAGGGGGCCAGCCGGAGAGACATCATAATCAATCACTTTTTCAATGCCAGCCAGCAAAACAGATTGGGGATCAGCCGGTGATGGAAAGATGGTAATCTCAGGGAAATCGAATACTCCTTTCACGAGATGAAGCGAATCCGGTTCTCCGCCATTTGCCGGAGAGGCTCCGTTGTTTGCTTTCAGTTCAGGATGGAAGAATCCCAAGCTCACCAGCAAAACAAGCAGATGCAGGGTGTGTTTCTTGACCATGGTATTTTAAAATCAAAAATTAATACTTACCGTCGATGAAATTTGGCCTGAAATTTAGCAATTTCTTTCCAGTATTTTTCTGAACTTTGCTAAAAATCAATCCTCATGCTCACGCTCTTCAAAAATGTGCAGGTTTACGAACCCGATTATCGCGATAAGAAAGGGTATCATCGTATAACCTTAACCATGAAAAGTTCATTTGTGTTTACATTTCTTCTTTTGTTTTCATGCGCAACGCTCACCGCGCAAACCTCCACCGGCTCTGTGGCGCCTCCTTTAAGGAATGATTTTGAAGGTATCCTGAAATTTCTTTCCTCCGACTGGATGGAGGGACGTGGAACAGGCACCCGTGGGGCTTTGATGGCAGCGGACTACATCGCTTCCATGATGCAACTGAATGGATTACTTCCATATGGTGACATGGCAACCGACAGTAAACCAGGATCAAAACCTACCCAGAGCCGGATCTATTTACAGAATTTTAAAATGATCCGGTGTCATGTAGACAAATCTTCACTTGCAATAATCAGCAATACGCCGGAGGGAGAATCTGCCCTGGTATTCTCACCCGGTACCGACTATCAAATCGAGGCGGTTCCGTTTGGCCGCGAAACCGAAGCGCAACTGGTTTTTGCAGGTTACGGCATCGAAGCGACTGGCAAGGGGTATAATGATTATGCTGGAATTGATGTCAGAAACCGGATCGTCATAATTTTAGACGGGTATCCGGGGCATTCCAAGGCTAATTCTGTAGCTTCCGTGAAATTAGGCAGCGCCTTTGGGGATGATTTTGCCACCATGAGAAAAAAATTAAAGTATGCACAAGAGAACGGGGCAGCAGGGGTTGTTTTTATAAACCCGAAAGTGTTGACCACCAAAATAAACGATCCCATTCTGATCGATGAGGATGATGAAAATCCCAGACATTACATCCCCGCAGATCCGGGGAAATTGAACATTCCCTGCTTTACGATGGGAACGGATGCAACCCTCAAACTTCTGGAAGGCACCACGCTCGATCTGCCAGGTTTTGAAAATAAAGTTGCAGGCGACTTGTTACCTGCATCCACCATCATTCATGGGAGAAAAATCAGATTTTCGGTTTCCATCAAATCAGAGGAGATGATCATCCGGAATGTGTTTGGGGTGATCCCTGGCAAAGACACCACCAGGAACATCATTATCGGAGGTCATTATGATCACCTCGGAATAAGCAAGGGAGAAATCTTCAACGGCGCCGATGACAATGCATCCGGCGTGGCCGGAACGCTTGCCCTCGCAAAAGCATGGGCAAATCACCCCGATAAACCTGCCTGTAATCTCATTTTCGCCGCCTGGGTTGGCGAGGAAAGAGGAAAACTGGGCAGTCGTTATTTTGCACTGCATTCCCCGATTGTTCCTGATCGTGTGTCACTGGTCATCAACATGGATATGATCTCCAGGAGTGCGCCGGAAGACACCGGCAGGATAGCGCTGAGCATCGGGACCATGACCGTAAATGAAGATCTGAGAACGTTGGCCAAAAATGTCAATTCAAAACTGGAACGTCCTTTCGTACTGGAAATCTGGGATGTAACCGGTGCCACAGGAAGTGATTACCGGCCCTTTGCCGACCGGAAAGTGCCGATCCTTACTTTTCATGCCGGATTTCCGGACGAATACCATACGCCGATGGATGATTTTTCCAGAATTGATTCCCATAAAATGGAGCAGATTCTGAAGATCGTTAATTCCTGTTTGAGTGAATCCTTGCAAAATCCTCCTTTGAGAGAGAAATAATTTATCAAAAAATCTACCTATGAAGTACCCGGAAGTCAGGAACTATATCGACGGGAGATTCGTTTCTCCAGAAACCACCAGGCACCTGGATGTTATATCCCCCATCGATGGAACACTTCTTTCAAAAGTACCCCTCTCTGAGGCAGGGGATCTGGATGAAGCGGTAATAAAGGCACAGCAAGCCTTTGCATTATGGTCAAAGGTTCCGGTCAAGGAACGTGTCCAGGTATTCTACCGGTATAAACTGCTGCTCGAAGAAAACATGACTGCTTTATCGGAGCTGATCAGGGAAGAAAACGGGAAGACATTTGGTGAAGCAAAAGCTGAAATCGAAAAGAGCATTGAACTGACTGAATTTGCATGTTCCCTCCCGCAAATTACCGGTGGTGAAGTCCTGGAAGTTAGCAAAGGCGTTGAATGCCGCTCGGAAATATGCCCGACAGGCGTTATCGCCAGCATCGTGCCATTCAATTTTCCAAGTATGGTTCCCCACTGGACAATTCCAAATGCCCTTGCCCTGGGAAATACCATGATTCTGAAACCTTCGGAAGTGGTACCACTCAGCGCCATGAGAATTGCCATGTTGCTTGAAGAAGCCGGGTTGCCTGCCGGGGTGTTTAATGTTGTGAACGGCGACCGCAGCATGGTCGAGGCCATTTGCGATCATCCCGGAATTGATACTGTTTCTTTTGTTGGTTCAACAAAAGTGGCTAAAATCGTGTACGCAAGGGCAGCCGCCAATTTTAAAAAAGTGCTGGCTTTGGGTGGAGCAAAAAACCACCTGATCGTACTGCCCGATGCCAATCCATCCATGACTGCCGCAAATGTCGCTGCTTCCATGTCGGGATGTGCCGGACAACGTTGCATGGCTGCCTCTGTGCTGCTGGCGGTTGGCGATTGTGATTCCATCATTGACCTTATTTGTGAGGAGGCAGGAAAGATTATTCCAGGCCTGAACATGGGACCAGTGATTTCCAGGGAAGCGAAAGCCCGGATCGAAAAATACATACTTGAAGCCAAAGAACAGGGAGCCCGGATCCTGATAGATGGCAGAAATATCATTGTGCCCGGAAATGAAAACGGATTTTATGTCGGACCAACGGTCATTGACCAGGTTTCTCCCGGAATGAGTGTTGCCTGTGAAGAAATTTTCGGTCCTGTGTTGTCCATCATCCGGGTGAATAGTCTTGAAGAAGCGCTGGCAATAGAAAATGCCAACCCTTATGGAAATGCAGCGGCTGTTTTCACCCAAAGCGGAGGGATCGCAAAATACGTGGCAGACCATGCTAATGCGGGCATGATCGGGGTGAACATTGGCGTACCGGTACCCAGGGAGCCTTTCTCTTTTGGTGGCTGGAATGATTCAAAATTCGGGGTGGGGGACCTTACGGGGAAAAGTTCCATTCATTTTTGGACGAAGCTTAAAAAAACGACCACCAAATGGAACCCCGAAGCAAAAACAAACTGGATGAGCTAAAAAAAATACTCCAAATATCTATCCAATGTCAGAAGAATTAATATCTCAGCAGGAAAAGGAAATCATTGTTAAAAACAACTTTGATTATACCCTGTTCTCCTGGTCTAAACAGACAGGTCTAAACCCGATCAATGTTCACCATGCCAGCGGTGTGTACATTTATGACTGCGATGGAAAACAATATCTTGATTTTTCATCCCAGCTGATGAATGTCAATATTGGCCATGGACATCCGGCCGTGCGGGAAGCAGTATCAAAACAGATGGAAGAAGTCAGCTATGTTTATCCCGGCATGATTACCAAATCCAGGGGTGAACTGGGGAAAAAGCTGGCAGAGATCACGCCCGGCAGCCTCACCAAGACTTTCTTTACGCTGGGAGGGGCAGAGGCAGTCGAAAATGCTATTAAACTCGCCAGGATATACAGCGGCAGATTCAAGATCATATCCTTTTACCAGTCGTTTCATGGGGCATCGTATGGCGCTTTCTCAGCCGGGGGCGATCCGCGCAGGCATCCTGTTGACAGCCAGGCAGCGCCAAATTTCGTTCATGTCGAAAATCCATATTGCTACCGGTGTCCATGGAACAGCAATACCCCCGGAGAATGTGCCGAAATTTGTTCAGCTCATGTTGAGCGGGTCATCATGTATGAAAATCCTGGCAGTGTTGCAGCGATATTATTTGAAGGGGAATCCGGTACATCAGGATGTATCAAATATCCCCCGGGATATTGGAAGAAAATCAAAGCAATCGCCGATAAATACGGTATCCTGATCATTGCCGATGAAGTGATGAGCGGCTTCGGACGCACAGGAAAAATGTTTGGTATTGAACATCATGGGGTTGAACCGGATATTCTCTGCATGGCCAAAGGACTCACTGCGGGATATATTCCGATGGGAGGCATTATTGTGTCGGAGAAGATCGCCAGGTATTTTGATGACAAGCCACTTCCACTGGGGTTGACTTATTCAGCCCACCCGGTGGCCTGTGCAGCAGCCAATGCGGTCATTAAAATTTATGAAGAGGAGCGACTGGTGGAGAATGCCGCACTTATGGGGAAATACCTGGAAGACCGGGTCGAAGAGCTTAAAATTAAACATATCTCCATCGGTGATTTCAGGAACACAGGACTTTTGGGGTGTATTGAACTCGTAAAGAACAGAGATTCCAAAGAGCCTATGGCCCCCTGGAATGCAAAGCCGGGGGAAATGGAGATCATGAACCAGGTTGCATCCAAAATCAGGGAATTGGGAATGTATACATTTGTCCGCTGGAACATGATTTTCATCGCACCTCCGTTATGCATCACAAAAGAACAGATGGCTGATGGACTGCAAATTATCTCTGAGGCCATTGCCATAGCTGATAGCCATGGTTATTAATTTACTCTTTTAAACAATACAATCTGTATACCCCACCCTCATTTTCAATGCCGTGAATATCATGTTCGAAACCGGGAAAACGGTTGTCGAAATCCTGGAGGGTTTTCAAATAGGCCAATACAGGCTCATTGAGGGCCCCGGCACGCTCGCCACCCATGAGCAACGGAATACCCGGCGGATAAGGAACAATTCCCCCGGCCATGATCCGCCCCGCTGCCTGTTCAAGCGAAACCCTTTCCACATTGTTTTTAACCAGGTGCCTGTAGGCTTCGGCCGGGGTCATCACCGGGACAGGCAAGGTCGAAAATGCTTCATTCAGGAGTTGCAGCTGCCTTGAATCACGTTTGAATTCATGCATGTCACTGGCAAGCTGGGGTAGTGATTTCCTGCTGTAAACCCCGGGATAATTTTTAACCAGGTCGGGAAAAACATCCTCCAGCATGGCATCTTCATCAAATAAGGTCTTGAAACTAAAGAATCTTGTGGTAAGCGTTCCCCACTTTCCCTTGGTAATCCCCATCGAAAAAAGGAACAGGATGCTGTAGTCTCCCGATTTTTCATTGATGATCCCTTCGCAATCGAGGTATTTTACCAGGATGGCAGCCGGTATGCCCCACGACGAAAGGGATCCGTCACGTTCCACTCCCGGGGTCAGTATGGTTACTTTAATAGGATCAAGCATGAGGTATCCCTCATCCATGTCTCCGAAACCATGCCAGCTTTCACCCGGATGAAGAACCCAGCAGGAGGGGTCTTTGCTTAGCAATTCAATCGGGGCATCTGCAAAGTTGATACGCTTTCCGGTAGCCGGATTGGTGACCTCATCGGGCTGCCACATCTCAAACCACCAGTCTTTGGTATTATCACTGATGATCTTCCTGCGTATCCTCGCCATGGTTGTACGGAAAGTAACAGCTTCCATGATGCTTTCATCAGTAAGGGCCTTACCCATCGGGCCTTCCATCATCTTTGCCGAAACATCACAGGAGGCAATGATGGCATAGGAAGGTGAGGTGGATGTATGCATCATGAATGATTCATTCAGCCGGTTGTGTTCGATCGGTTGACGCCCTTCCTTTACATGGACCATCGAAGCCTGCGAAATGGCCGCCAGCAGTTTATGGGTTGATTGGGAGGCAAAAACGGTGGGAGCATCGGTGGCCCTCGCTCCATCCCTCATGCCGTAACGGTTCCGGTAAATCGGGTTGAACCTGGCATAAGCGTACCAGGCTTCATCAAAATGTAGCCTGGGAACGATCGCCCCCAGCAGTTGTTCCACTTCCACCGCATGATAACAAATCCCGTCGTAGGTAGAATTTGTTACAACGGCATAAACCGGGGATGCTGATTTGTCAGGAATCAGCGGGCATTCACTGATTTTTTTCCGAATGGTCGCGGCGTTCATCTGGTCTTTGCGGATGGGTCCGATGATCCCCAGATAATTCCTGGCCGGGATCATCCATATGGGCAGTGAACCCGTGAGGATGGTTGAATGCTCAAGTGATTTATGGCAGTTGCGGTCGATAAGCACTACATCTCCCTCTACGGCACAGGCCATAAAGATGATCTTATTTGCCGTGGAGGTTCCGTTGGTGACATAATAGGTGCGGTCGGCGCCAAACACTTTGGCCGCAAATCGTTCTCCTGCTCCTATCGCCCCTGAATGGTCGAGCAGAGAACCCAGTTCCCCCACAGAGATGGAGAGATCGGAACGAAACAACTGTTCTCCGAAGAAATTATAAAAGATTCTCCCGGCTGGTGATTTCAGAAAAGCAGTACCACCGGTATGACCGGGCGTATGCCAGGAATACTCAAAATCGTCGGCAAAATTAACCAGCGCTTCAAAAAACGGTGGCAGGAGGCGGTTCCGGTATCTGCGGGCAGCCGCTTCAACACGTCCGGCGATAAAATCACGGGTATCTTCAAGGATCCAGAAATTTTCGGAGATGATCCTTTCAATTTCCAGCGGGATGGTCATCAGCACATCGGGCCGTATGGATAAAAAAACAGGGATCTCATGGTTCCTGCTCCTGATGTTCAGAATCAGTTTCTGCGCCAGGTTGCGGTTCTCGGCGATGAAAGGGTCCCAGTCAACGATCACGGCATCGAGTTCCGGTAACCTGATAATGCCTGATAGGGCCGATTCAAACGATTTCCATTCCGTCACATTGATTTCGATCTCGTTCATCTTTTTGATCAACTCATGCATGGCATACCCGCCGGGTGTGTCTTTGCACAATTCGTCATCTACAATGGCGATGTTCAGTTTTTCGTACAGATACATGAAACCTCCTTTGTTGTTAAGTAAATGTGATAATTCAAAGTAAAGGTAATTAAAGTTTCAACTATTTCATATTTTTACATTTTACTTTTGGTGGATTTCCGGGATCATGAATCAACTATGACATAGTCTTATCCTTGTAATGTCTTCAGCGAGAATGAAGTTCAGAATAAAAGAATGGTTCAGGAGATATGCCTGGGCGGAAGTGGTCAGTACCATCTTCACCTTTCTCGCCGGATGGGCCGCATCAGGCATGACGAAGGATGCTGTAGCCATTGCCTATGCCGGGACGATTGGCGCAACAGCCGGTTTTTATGGATTTATCTTTATCCGGGATATTTACCACAGCTTTGTAAAACATGAACCGGATTCAATCCGGTCAAAATCCCTGCTGATTGCCAGATGCCTCAGGAATATGGGATTTGAATTCGGACTTGCCGAACTTATTGACTTCCTGGTGGTCCGTCCCCTATGCCTGTTGTACGGGCCTGTTATTTTGCAAAACTATTTTTGGGGGATCCTGGCCGGAAAGACCGTGGCCGATATCATCTTTTTTTCCATTTCCATCCTGATGTTCGAGATCAGGAAAAAACATTTTCATTGGTTTTGAAAATTTGCAGAGGAGCTCCTTTCTTGTTGGCATTAAATATAAGCGGAAATTTTACATTGATTGACTTCCTCAGAATTCGTAAAATTTTGTAACTTTATACCGATCAAAAGACAAAAACAATGAATACTATTCAGTTGAAAAAAGAACTAATTCATAAGATATCAAGAATTGAAGACATTGACTTTCTCAATGCTATTAAGACAATTTTAGACGACAAGAAAAAAGATTCCTTCATTGAATTAACGGCTGACCAGGAGAAAGAATTGCTTTTTGCAAGTTCAGAAGGGAAAAATGGAAATGTGATTTCACAATCAGCAATGGATCAAAGAGTAGAAGAATGGCTAACCGAGAAGTAATCTGGACAAAAAATTCCGAAATTCAATTACAAGAAATTCTTGAATTCTTCGCAAAAAGAAACAGAAGCGGACTATACTCGAGAAAACTTTATAAGTGGTTTAAGACAGAACTTATAACTGTTTCGAAAAATCCTGAATTAGGAATAAAAACAAAACTAGACCAGATTAGAGGGCTGATTATTGAAGATTATATTTTATTTTACGAAATACTTGATGACCGGATAATAATCCTGAAAGTTTGGGATTGCAGACAGAATCCTGGCAAACTAAATATTCCAAGATAAACGATTCTTGATATCTGTCTCATGAAGAATGCTCCGTGATTATCTCAAAGAAACAACATTGTTTTAGCAATGATGTTGCAAGAAGTCGCAAGGATGGTGCAAGGAAATGCCTCAACCCCCGGCCCTTCAACAGTCTCAGCCCCCGGCCCCTTCTCCCCGGGGAGTTCAAAATACCTCAACCCCCGGCCCCTTCTCCTAAAGGAG
>JBAXFM010000030.1:0-26921 GCA_037139855.1 Bacteroidota bacterium | reverse complement strand
GCCGGGCCTTTGCCGGAAAAAAGAACAATGTAAACACCCTGGTCTAAACCGGTAAGGCTGAGGGTTTCGGTAGGGTTTAGAAGTTGATGGACCATTATCTGCCTGCCATCGGGGGAATATATCGTAATCTGATATCGTTCCGAAGCCTCAATGGTGACTTCTCTGTGTGCCGGGTTTGGATAAATTCTCACCCGGTTTCCGCCATCCGGGTCCCCGATGCCGCTGGAGCCGGGTTTCAAAAGAATGGTCAGGTCGAGGTTGTTGTCGATGGTCTGGGTTTTCGTCCAGGCCTTGTAGTTTGCCTTGGTCACCCTGATTAAAGCCGATCCCGGAGAAGCCGTAAAGGCAGCTTTCCCCTGCGCATTTGTGCGCTGAACGCCGGATCCTTCAAAGGTAATTTCAGCAGCGCTGAGGGTGACGTTTGTGACAGAATCCTTAACCGTGATGTTCACCAAATGGAATGGTTTGGGCAAAGGCACGCTGGTAAATACCCTGAATTCACCCGGACCGAAACTGAAGGTTTGGTTCGCCGGATCGGTGATGGTGACGGATTGACCTGAGAAATAATCGTACCAAACACCGGCGCTGGCAAAGCCGGGGGCCATATTGATGCTTGCTACATTCATGTTCCCGGCAATCACCACATTCATGCTGCTATGCGAAATCCACATGCGCTTGCCCAATCCGCCAAGGTCGCTGGTAAAAGATCCGAAACGGAAGGCATCGCTTTTTCTGAGTTTTGCCATACCGCTGTAAACACGGTAAAGTTTCTGCCGTTCCGGCTGATCCCAGTAATCCCAGCGGGGAGGTTTGGGCGCTGTGCGGTCGCCATTGTACATGATGCTGTAGTCATATCCCAATTCACCAAACTGCCATACCATCTTGGGTCCCGGGATACCCATCAACATAGCCGAGGTCATCTGCATCTGGTGGAGCGCTGTAAGTGTATCTTTAATGTTGTAATTCCCGGCGGCATTTCCGTTCGACAAAGCTTCAAACATGATCCTTTCCTGATCATGGGTCTCCATGTAGTCAACGAGGTTGGGATAACTCCATCCACGGTTGCCATGATAGGCCCATGAAATATCAGAATTGGTTTGCCATCCCATTCCAACCTGCTTGTACCGGTCCTGCATGGCGCTCCACAGCATCATCCCGGTATTGGCCAGGACTGTCTCTTCACTGTTTTCGGCAAAATGTTCAAGAATCATGTACGCTTTGGTGTTATACGTTTTAACATGCTGGTAATAATCGGTCAGAATGTTAATCCTGCTCTGATCATATTGACTCCAGGCGCCCAGGTCACTCCCGGTGTATTTCTGGGTAAGCCCCTTGGAAAGGTCAAACCGGAAACCATCAACCTTGTACTCGTTGAGCCAGTACGATAATACTTGTTTAAAAAACGCCCGGGTATAAGGGCTTTCATGGTTGAAATCATACCCCACACTCAATGGATGAGGCGCTTGCGGATTCAACCAGGGATTGACTGCCGACGGTTGCCCCGTACCGGTTGCCGGGTCGAAATACATGGCTGCCAGCGGGCACTGGCCAAAACAATGGTTGGTGACAATGTCGAGAATCACCGCTATTCCGCGTTTGTGACATTCGTCGATAAGCTTTTTATAATCCGCTTTCCGGCCATAGTATTTGTCGGGGGCGAAAAAAAAGTTGGGGGCATATCCCCAGCTTTCATTCCCGTCAAACTCCATCACCGGCATCAACTCAACCGCATTGATACCAAGATTTTTAAGGTAATCCAGCTTTTCCATGGCCGTAATGATGCTGCTCGAATCGGTAAAATCGCGGAGAAGCAATTCATAAACCATCAGGTCCTGCTGGGTTTCGTTGATTGCCGGTGGAGTAAAGGTTGTTACTTCCCAGGGATAAGGAACCTGGTTGGTTTGAAAAATGCTCACCGGGCCGAGGGTTTTATCAAAGGGATATGCTTTTAAATCAGGATAGTTGAATGGCGGTATCCACCGGTCGTTCCATGGATCGAGGATTTTATCACAATATGGATCTGCGATTTTCAGATTGCCGTCGATAAAATACTGGTAGGCATATTCTTTCTGAGTGGTGAGACCGGTGAGGGTGATCCAGTAATTCTTACCATCGGGTGTCCGTTTCATATAGTTCAGGTCGTTGGGCATCCAGTTGCTGAATTCACCAATGGCAAAGGCAAAATTTTTGAGCCCCGGAGGATCGTTAAGCACGAGCGTTACCGTGTTGTTATCAATGTAGTTAATCCCGTTTTTAACACCTGCAGGCAATGCCTGTACCACCACGGGTCCGCGAAGATAAATGCTCACAGAATCCCTGGCCTGACCGGTATTTCCGGTTGCCACTGCCTTAACCCAGTAAGTTCCGGGGGTCATTCCCTGTAATACCAGCGGATAGGCCAGGGAACTGGTGGTTTCCGTTTTCAGCAGTTGCTGATCAAGGTAAATGCTGATGGTCTGATTCTGCAGCGCTTCCACGCATACCGGTAACACCTGGTTAGGACTTGCCAGCGGATCGCGGCTCGTTGGGTTCATGATCTTCACCCGTAGGGCAGGAACGTAAACATCGACCAGAATATCGGAACCGTCGGCATTTTTCTGTTCAGGATAATTCCCGCCGGGACCGGGTTCTCCGCCTCTGAAAACAAATGCCATCTTCAGTATCGCTTCACTGGCAGGAACAGCATAATATGGCCGGATGTTTGGGATCAGAAGACTGTAAAGGTTGTCGCTGATTTTCGTCAGTTTTGTTTCAGGCGTGTTTTGTCCCCAGGTTGTTTTAACGTATTTCCAATCGGTGTTGCTTGTACTCAGATTGGTAATGACGCCGGTATGGGCATATACATCGCCGGTATAGTTGTACAAGCCTCCATTTCCAAGGGCTGCATTAAAATAAATGGTCACCGGAATGCCTTCAAGAGGGAAAGCAGGGTCTGTGGTTACCAGGTTGACTACCTGGCCGCAGCTGAACTGCTCACCAACCAGGTAACTGTAATTCAATCCGTTATTATTGTTCTGGCGGAGAGTAATGAGATCCAAATCCTGTTGGGGATTCTGTATAACTGAGCTAAAAACATAAAATTGGACCGTCGTATCGGTGGGTTGTGGCGGAATATTGGCAGTACCCGACGAACCTGTTACGGTTAAGGGAGCGATGCTGGAGGTTGCCCAATTATTGATTGAATACCGTAGGTAGAATTTCTCTTCCGGGGATGGATTTGCCGAAAATTGCGCTACCACCGACACCTGATCCTGACTGGTCACAATCAGCGGCTGATGCTCCACAGAAACGATACTCACCGGTTCGGATGAGGTTTGCATGAAAATCACCCGGGTGTTCGCATAGCCCTGATCAGCAAAGTTTACCGTATACCATTTTCCCTGAACCACATTTATCTGATTGTTGGGATCGCTGGGGGTTCCGTAGGTCACATTTGAAAAAGCGTTGATCGCCACCGTTGTATTCTGGGCCCATTGATTTCCCCAGGGATTGGCAAAACTGGTGCTGACAAATTTGAATGTCTGGCTTCCGGTAGTTCCGGTGTACTCAAAAGTTGTTTGCCACCTTGGCACGCCGGTTTGGATTTTTTGCAGGTCGAAAGCGCCGCCCATTCCCGTTACATTGGTCCATGCGTTCCAGTCGCCGGGAATACGAAGGCCATCAGGTTCATAAATCTGGGGATATGCTGATGTAAAAACTCCTCCGGTCAGTAAGACCAGCATGATAAAACGGATCATGGCTGGACCCAGACAGCGACCGGGATTGCCGGCAAAAATCATTGGCTTTTTCATATGGAAATGGTTGTTAATGACCTCACCCTAGCCCTCTCCTTAAGGAGAGGGAATGCTCCCCTTCTCCCTGGGGAGAAGGGGCTGGGGGATGAGGCATATTACCGCTTAATAATCGTTTGGTGCGTCGAATGATCGCCGGAAATGATTTCCAGATGATAAACCCCATTCCTGAGGCCGGAAATATCAATATGCTGATGTCCTGACGGGACTTCTTTTTGCAATATCATTTTTCCGATGGCATCAGACAACCGAATGGTAACCGGAATTGATTGTTCAATATTCAATTCCCCGGAAGTGGGGTTAGGGTAAACATCTTTCACAATTCCGTTACTTTCAGGAATACCGGTAACCACATCAAGGACTCCTGATTTATTGATGACACCATCCCAGAAACCACCGCCGGATGTAGCGAAGCCACCATAAACGTAAGGATCGGCATTTGACTTGAATCGTGTGGCATAATAATAGGTTCCGGTTTGGATGATGGCTGCCCCGAGGTTAGCCTTAAATTCATCGTTGTTTCCAACAGGTGCGTTGTAAGCGGCCACAATCCAGTTTGACCAGGTTGAAGGATCGGTGTTGGCAGTGCTGTACCCAACCCACGATTGCAAGCCAGGCGCAGGGGTTGGTAATCCTGTAACCCCGGCGATATATGCCTGGCCATACACATCAAAATCCATTCCGGCCGAAACACTGCCGAATTCAGGCCACTGAAGGTTGGCCCAGGCAATGGGGGTGGGTGGCGTAACATTTACCGTGAGCATACCGGAAACATTGTTAGTGCCATTCCAAAAACCACCTCCGGTGGTTGAAAAACCTCCGTAAACATAAGGATCGGTGTTCAATTTGAACCTTGTAGCATAGTAATAGGTTCCGGCACTCGTGATAGCGACTCCCAGGTTGGCTTTAAATTCATCATTGCTTCCGAAGGGGGCGATGTATGGGGCTACAATCCAGTCGGTCCATGTGGAAGGATCAGAATTGGTGGTGCTGTATCCGACCCAAGCCTGCAAGCCGGGTGCTGGTGTGGGTTGTCCGGTAACACCGGCAATAAAGGCCTGACCGAACACATCGAAATCTGCTCCAAGCTGAATTAAGCCATTCTCCGGCCATTGCAGGTTTGCCCAGGTAATGGCAGGAGGCGCTGCGGCAACAGTATAAGTATAGTTTGTACCGCTGTTGTTATTGAATTTGATGGTTACCAGGTCATAGTCAGCGGTAACGGTTGGCAGGGTGGTTGAAAAAGCATAATAGGAAACCACCGTACCGGCCGTTTGCCCGGGAATGGTTCCCGTACCGGTAGATCCTGTAAAAGTAACCGGTATCACCAAGGAGGTTGCCCATGCATCGGTTGAATACCTTATGAAAATATTTTCTTCCGGGCTCTTGGCTCCTGACAACCCGACATAAATGGTTGCGGGTGCACTGGGAAGTACAGATGCAGGCACTGAAACCGTGCTGATGGTAACCGGCGCGGCGCTGGTTACCATAAAAATGGCTCGTGTACTAACATAACCCAGATCTTCAAAATTCATCGTGTACCATTGCCCATTCACCAGGGTAATATTGTTGTTGGCCGCGCCTTCCTTGGTATACAACTGCAGGGTATTCATCACAATGGTTACAGCTGCCCATTTGTTTTGGTAATAGTTGGAGGAAGATCCGCTGGTGAACAACCAATCATAGGTACCACCGGTTAAATCGCCACCGCTGGCCGCCACACTGAAAATCGTCTGATATCTTGGCGTTCCTGTGGCAACTTTCATTACACGACCGCCGGTGACCTGTGTGCTGCTGGCCAGGGCCAGGTTGGAGGGAGGGTTGGTCCAGGTATTCCACGACCCGGGCATGTTGATCCCTTCGGGTTCATAAATTTGCGCCTTACCCTGCGTTGCTGAAAGCATTAGTCCGGCAAAGAGGACGATCAGGATGAAGAAAATTCTGTTATGCGCGATTTTTAATGAGTGTAATGTACTTTTCATTTTTTTGAATTTTTACTCTGGTTGTTTAAAATGAGAAATATTTCCAACCTTCAAATATAAACTATTTTGGTAAATGTCCGATATGGCTATGGCATTTTTATGCCGGTAGTCCGCAATTCTGATGGAAAGAGCCATTAAGAACTCTTTTATGAGACGAAAAAAAGAAATAACAGGATTAAAATGCAGGATTTTATAATAGTCCGACCAGTAAAAACGGCAATAACCCGATGAAAATGATCAGCAGGGTCATAAAGAAAAGATGGACTTTATAAGGTGTTTCAACGGTAAGTGTTATACCATTTGATTCTTTCAGATACATCGCGATGATGGGTTTGAAATAATAGGCCACGCTGATGGCCGATCCTGCAACGGCTACGATGACCAGCCAAACCAACCCTTTTTCAAGAGCGGTGGTGAAGAGGTAATATTTGGCCATGAAGCCTGCCAGTGGTGGAATTCCCGCGAGTGAAAGCATGGCGATGGTGAGGCAAAACGCCACCAGTGGATTAGTTTTTCCCAACCCGTTCAGCGAACTGAAATAGTCATTTCCATGGGCTTCCCTGATGAGAATCAGGATCCCGAATGCCGAGATGGTGGCAATGGAATAGGACAGCGTATAAAGCAGCAAAGCATTGTCTGACATGGAACTGAAAGCCACAACGGCTAAAAGCATATATCCCGAATGACTGATGCTCGAATAGGCCAGCATACGCTTCAGGTTCGGCTGATATACCCCGGTAAGGTTCCCCAGCAAAATAGTAAAGGCCGCCATCACCCAAATGGTGGTTTCCCACACGCCATGAATCCCATGGAATGTGTGGGTAAAAAACCGGAACATGGCCACAATGGAGGCGGTTTTTACAACCGTTGCCATAAACGCTGTAAGCAAGGTAGGCGTTCCTTCATAAACATCGGGGGCCCAAAAGTGGAATGGAACAATAGCAATTTTAAAGGCAAGCCCGATAATGAGTAGGAACAATCCGGCCAGGAACATCGGGGGATAGGCTCCGGCACAGGATGCCACATAAACGGATATTTTTTCCAGATCAAACGATCCGCTTGAACCATAGATCAATGCGATCCCAAACAGCAGAAATCCAGAAAGAAACGACCCCAGCAGGAAATATTTCAAGGTGGCTTCATTGGAGGTGATCGCTTCCTTATGACTGCCGGCAAGCACATAAAGTGCAATGGAGAGGGTTTCCAGACCGAGGAAAAGCATGATCAGATTTCCATAGGAAGTCATCATCACGGCTCCGGTGAGCGCAAAAATCATTACGCCGTAAATATCATCAAGTGGTCGCTGAACCCCCCGGTAATAATGTGAGGCAAGAGAGAAGATCAGAAAGGCAGAGAAAATCAGCACGGTACTGAAAGCAACGGCCACATTGTCAACAATAATCATCTGGTGGGAATAGGTTTTGAATGTATTCCAATCCATGATGGTCAGCGCCATGGAAACCACCAATCCCAGAAGTATCACAGGAAGAAGCCAGGTTTGTTTCTTCATGATTCCCAGAAAGAGAACCAGAACACCGAGGATGGTCAGCGAGATGATTGTAGTCATTATTTAACAAAGTTTAATATCTGCAACACATCCGGCAAGGCAACATCCAGGAAAAGCCCGGGTGAAAGGCCTATCCAGAAGATCATGATCACCAGAGGCATGAAGACGGCCATTTCGGACCAGGATAAGTCAACGATTTGTTCGGTGATTTCATTGGTTTTTCCAAGCATGGTGCGCTGGTACATCCAGAGCATGTAAACCGCACTGAAAATGATGGTCAGTCCGGCAATGGCAGCAAAAACCATGGAGTATTCAAATAGTCCGAGCAGTAATAAAAATTCGCCTATGAACCCGTTGGTGAGCGGCAGCGCAATACTTCCCAGCAGGATGATCATAAAGAAAATGGCCAGCCGGGGAGCTTTCAGGGCAATACCGCCAAGGTGGCCGATGTTACGTATTCCTGTGCGTTGCTCGATGATGTCGATCACAATGAAAAGGCCGACAATATTAATCCCGTGTGAAACCATTTGGATAACGGCGCCTTCCATGGCATGCGGGGTGAGGGCAAAAACCCCGGCAGCAATCAGTCCCACGTGCGCAATGGAGGAATAGGCTACCAAACGTTTCATGTCGCTTTGCCGGATGGCAATGACCGAGGCATATACAATTCCGGTGATGGCCAGGATGATCACAACAGGCGCATATTGCTGAACAGCATTGTGACAAATGGGTATCATCCAGCGGATCATCCCGTATATCCCCATTTTAAGCATAATCCCGGCGAGCAACATGCTACCTGTAGCAGGCGCCCCGGCATAGGTATCGGGTTGCCAGGTGTGAAGTGGAAAAATGGGAATTTTAATGGCAAAAGCCAGGAAAAAGGCCACGAAGATCCATGTTTGTTCAACCGGTGACAGGGTCACGGCGTAGAGCCATTGAAAGTCGAAGGAATGAGGCAATGGCGTTTTGAAATAGAGGTAGATGAGCGCCACCAACATGAACAAACTTCCGATGAAGGTGTAAATAAAAAATTTAAAGGTAATCCTGATACGGTCTTTTCCACCCCAAACGGCACATATAAAATAAGCCGGGATGAGCGCCAATTCCCAGAAAATATAGAAAACCAACCCATCGAATGCAACAAATACGCCAACAAGGGCCATTTCCATCAGCAGGATCAGGCTGTAAAATGCAGAGGGCCTGTTATAGGTATGACGGAAAGAGGCAAGGATGATGACCGGAACAAGAAAAGTAGTGAGCATCACCATGAGCAGGCTGATACCATCCATCCCGAATTTCAGGCTTACTCCCAGGGTAGCAAGCCAGTCGGCTGAAAACAGCAGGTTGCAATGACAGGAAGTTTTATATTGAATGAAGGCAGCAACCGCAACGCCAAACTCAATCAGCGACCCGGCCAGGGCGAATTGCCTGATCGCTTTTTCCTGTTTGACAGAAAGAAGTATCAGCGAAATCGCCAGTGGTAACAATATGAGTATAACGGTCAGCATCGTCAGATCAGGATATTTAAGAAAAGGATCAGTATAATCCCTAAAATCATAATGAACATGTAAAAGCCTACATTTCCTGTTTGGACATAGCGTACCGTGTTTCCGGTCCAAACTACGATATTGCCCACCCCGTTCACCATGCGGTCAATGAACCGAAGTTCAATAACCTCATGAAAAAACCCCGACATCCGGAGGAGGGGCTTGGAAATGATGAAATCGGAAAGTTCATCGATGTAGTATTTTTTCGAAATCAAATTTACCAGGAATGGTCGTTTGGCTGAATCAGGAAGCAACGGTGGCTGCTGTTTTACAAATCGGAGATACGCCCACAAGACCATGGCGAATACACCGGCAAGGGTAATTCCCATCAGCAGCAATTCCATTCCATGTGATATCGGCATAGGCATCTCGGCAATAGCAGCTGCGTCAGCAAAAACAGGAGCTAGAAAGCCTGTAAGCCAGCTTCCTCCGGCAAAAATCTCCGGAACATTGAGCAGTCCGCCAACAATGGCAAGGGCTGCGAGGGACATCAGTGGGATGGTCATCACCCGGGGTGATTCATGCACATGGTGCTGTTGCTCTTCTGTTCCGCGGAAGTTTCTGAAAAATGCCAGGTAGAGCAGCCGGAACATATAGAATGCCGTCATTAGCGAGGCAGTGACGGCCATGACCCACATCGGGCCCGAATGCTCGAAAAGGCGCAGCAGGATTTCATCTTTGGAGAAAAATCCCGACAATGGCGGAATTCCGGCAATGGCGATAGTTCCGGCAAGAAAAGTCCAGTAGGTCACGGGCAACTTCTTCCGTAAGCCACCCATGTTGCGGATATCCTGTTCACCACCCAGCGCATGAATCACACTCCCGGCGCCAAGGAAGAGCAGCGCCTTGAAAAAAGCATGGGTGATCAGATGGAACATCGCTCCGGTGAAGGCTCCCACCCCCAGTCCGATAAACATAAAACCCAGCTGGCTGATGGTGGAATAGGCCAGTATTTTCTTGATGTCGTTTTGAAAAATCGCAATGGAAGCGGCAAACAAGGCTGTGGCCAGTCCGGTAATGCCTATGACAGCCATGGTGGTTGGAGCAAGAACATAAAGGATATTCGACCGGGCGATCATGTAAACTCCTGCCGTCACCATCGTTGCGGCATGGATAAGCGCCGAAACAGGCGTGGGACCTGCCATGGCGTCGGGCAACCAGGTGTATAGCGGAATCTGGGCGCTCTTTCCAACCGCTCCGATAAAAAGCAGCAGGGTAATGGAAATGATAACCGGATCACCGATTGACATCGACCTGGCCTGGGCAAAAATCTGGTCGAATGACAGGGAGTTAAAAGTGGTAAAAAGCAGGAACATCCCTAACAGAAATCCAAGGTCGCCAATGCGGTTCATGATAAATGCTTTCTTGGCTGCGTTGTTGTATTCATGGTTTTTAAACCAGAAACCGATGAGCAGGTAGGAGCAAAGCCCAACGCCTTCCCAGCCAATAAACATGATGGGATAATTTGCCCCAAGTACCAGCAGCAACATCGAAAAGACAAATAGATTCATGTAGGCAAAAAACCGGTTGTACCCCGGATCATCTTTCATGTAACCAACCGAATAAACATGAATGATAAAACCAACGCCGGTTACCACCAGCAACATGAGGCAGGAGAGCGGGTCGATGAGGAAGGAGAAGGGGATGTCGAGGGGGCCGAGGTGAATCCAGGGAAAAAGTTGGATAATGTGCTGATGTGATAATGTGCTGATATGCTGATGTGCTGATGTGCTGATGAAGGTAATGATTGACAGGATAAATGACACGAGTATCGTTCCGGGGCCAATGAGTGATGCTATCTTTTTTGGAATAGTCCGAAAGCCCAGGCCCAGGACGAGGAAGCCGAGGAGGGGGAGTAAAGGAATAAGGGAAACTATTATCTTCATATGCTATTTTACACCAAATAAGTCAAATGGCAAAATGCAAAAGTCAAATGGCAAAAGTTCGATCTTAGCTGGCAATTACCATGATTTTGACATTTGACTTTGCCATTTGCATTTTACCATTTTAATTTATTAAGAACATTTATATCTATTGAATGTGTCGTTCTATAGATCAATACCACGATTGCCAGTCCGATCGCCACCTCTGCGGCAGCCACCACCATGATGAAAAACACGAAAATCTGTCCTGCCGGATCGTTTGAATATACCGAGAATGCTGCCAGCAAAAGGTTGATCGAATTAATCATCAGTTCTATCGACATCAGGATCACCAGGGCGTTGCGTTTGATCAGTACCCCCAGCACTCCGATACTGAAAAGCACCGAGCAGAACACGAGGTAATAATGAATCGGGATAGAGCTAAGGTTGGTCATATTTAAATTGAATTTCGAATATCGAATTTTGAATATTGAATGTCGAACTATTTTTGCGTTTTCCGTTTTTCGGAGGTCTGAATGCTTTTTACAAATATTGAAATTAATTCATTACATTCCTGAAGTCCGATTGATAATAAATCATCTTTAATAACCAACGGTTTTTGCTGAATGATTTTTAATGAAATCAGGGTTTCTCTTAATTCTTTCAGACAAATTTTCATTTTATGAATAAAATCATTAATAGATTCAGCACTCTTTGCTTCACCATAATTTAACGCCGGCGAACAACCTGACCGAATAATCTGCCCCGCAATATATCTTCCAAACATTGTTTCCGGCAGCGTTTCAGCTAAATTCGCAATCATCACGGCAAATTTAATCAGCCTGTCCTCCAAATCATATTTTTTCTCTTCGCCCATTTCCTGCTATTTATTTCCGTTCAATATTCGATATTCGATATTCGATATTCGATATTCGATATTCGATATTCAATATTCATTTTTAAATCTGTTCCTTCTTCCCCAAAAGCACCGCTCCAACCATCGCTGTGAGAAACAGCACGGAGGAAAGTTCAAAAGGGATAAGATAGTCGTGGTATAAAATTTTACCCAGGTTTTTCACCAATCCGATCTGCGTGGTCATGGGATCCTGCGCTGATTGCACGTCATACCCGCGAAATACACCGATCAGTGTGAGCATCAGCATTCCTCCGGCGATAAAGGCGATGATTTTGACCCACAATGGCTTTGGCGATCTTTCGTCCTTGTTGAGGTTCAGCAACATCACGGTGAACAGAAACAGGACCATGATGGCGCCGGCATAAACGATGACATGTACAACCGCCAGAAACTGGGCATTCAGTAAAACGTAATGGCCCGCTATGGCAAAAAATGTGAGCGTCAGAAAAAGCACCGAATGAATCGGCTTTTTCGATGCAAGCATCATGACCGCGGAAAAAAGTGCCATGATACTAAGGAAATGAAAAATATACTGTGTGAACATAGGTTCTTATAAGTCAAATGTCAAAATGCAAAAGTCAAATGTAAAAAGGCAAAAGTATGGACTTAGCCCGCCATGCACACAATTTTGACCTTTGCCATTTGACTTTTGCATTTTGCATTATTTATTGTGTTTATACTTTTTATCCTTCTTAAATTCAAGTACCGCCGGTGTCTGCCTTTTTGAAACATCGATTCGTTTTGCCGGGTCAACCGGTTCAACCAGAACATCTTTACCATAGATAAACTTATCGCGCTCATATTCCGACCGCACCAATTCCTTTGTCAGGAAAATGGCTTCCTTCGGACAAGCCTCTTCGCAATCGCCGCAAAAAATGCATCGCAGCATGTTTATCTCATAAACCGCCGCATATTTTTCTTCGCGGTACAGGTGTTCTTCTCCTGGTTTCCGCTCTGCCGACACCATGGTAATCGCTTCGGCCGGGCAGGCAACCGCACAAAGTCCGCAGGATGTACAGCGTTCACGCCCCTGATCATCCCGTTTCAGCACATGTTTCCCGCGATAAATTTCAGAAAATTCACGTTTCACCTCCGGATACTGCACCGTTGTCTTTTTCTGGAACAGGTGGCCAAAGGTAATGCGCATACCGTTCAGAATCGCAGGAAAATAGATCCTCTCCCAGAAAGTCATCTGCTTGTTCGAAACTACTTTGGATCTATGGGTAAGGCTCTTCATTTTCTCATTAATTCAAAATGCAAATGTCAAATGTTAAATGTCAAAATTGTGTGTATGGCTGGCTAAGTTCATACTTTTGCCTTTTTACATTTGACTTTTGCATTTTTACATATTTTATTTATTTAACAGTATAACAACCCCTGTTATCACCACATTCAATATCGCCAGCGGGATCAAAGATTTCCAACCAAGTTTCATCAGCTGATCATATCGGAAACGTGGCAGCGTCCATCGGATCCACATGTAGATAAATCCGAAAAAGGTGATTTTTGTAAAAAGCACCATAAAACTGACAAAAGCAAAAACATTCGGGGAAAGTCCGAGTTGATCAAGTCCGGGGAAATGATATCCGCCTAAGAATAGCGTGGCCATCACCCCACCGGAAATAAACATGTTGATGTATTCGGCAAAAAGATAAAAACCAAGTTTCATGCTGCTGTATTCTGTATGATATCCTCCCACAAGTTCCGTTTCACATTCGGGCAGATCGAAAGGCGAACGGTTGGTTTCGGCAAAAGCGCAAATGAGGAAGATCAGAAATCCCAGAGGCTGGTAAAGGATGTTCCAATGGAATCCCTGCTGTTGTGCCACAATTTCACGCATGCTGAGTGACCCGGTCATCATGACAATGGTGATGATCGATAAACTCATGGCCAATTCATAGCTGATCATCTGGGAGGATGCACGAACCGCGCCAAGCAGCGCATATTTGTTGTTGGAAGCCCATCCGCCGATCATGATGCCATATACGCCGATAGAAAGAATGGCAAAGACATAGAGGATTCCGATGTTTACATCTGCCACCTGCAACGGGTAAACAACCCCGTTAATAACCAGGTCGGGCCCCCAGGGAATGACCGCACTGGTAAGGAGGGCAACGAACATGGTGAGTGACGGTCCAAGAATGTAAAGAAATTTATCGGCGGAGTTGGGCATGAACTCCTCCTTAAAAAAAAGTTTGACGCCATCGGCAAGCGGTTGCAGCAGCCCCCATGGGCCGGCACGGTTCGGGCCATGCCGATCCTGGAACCACCCTGCAACCTTACGTTCGATCAACGTCGAATACATGGCAACGAGAAGGCTTAAAACCAGGATGAAACTGGCAAGAAATGTTTTGTATAGAATATACGTTGTCATTTAGTTATAAAAGTCAAAGGTCAAAATGCAAATGTCAAAGGTCAAATTTGGTTCTTAGCCGGCTAGGTTTACACATTTGACTTTTTACATTTGACTTTTGCATTTTGAATTATTATTGTTTCTCCATTCTCCCATCTATCGGATTAATGATTGATTGTTTCTTCATCTCTTCATAATGATTGGCTGAAATGACCGATTGACGCTCGATATGTCGCGGGCCTTCAATCACCCAATCGCTGATATTTTTCTTTTCAAAACGGCATTCATTGCATATAAACTCTTCAACTTCACCAAATTGATCTTTGCGTCCGGTGATACGGTAAATCTCGTTGCCAAACATCCAGGCCGCCACTTTTCCTGAGCATTTGTTACATTCGCGATGAGCGTTCATTGGCTTCAGAAACCAAACACGGCTTTTAAACCGGAATGTTTTGTCGGTAAGCGCCCCAACCGGGCAAACATCGATCATGTTGCCTGAAAATTCATTCGTCACCGCATTGCGGATAAAGGTACTGATTTCTGAAACATCTCCACGGTATAAAACCCCGTGAAGGCGTTTATCCGTAAGCTGATCGGCGGTATAAACACACCGGTAACAAAGGATGCAACGGTTCATGTGCAGCTTGATATTGTCGCCAATATCGGTCATCGGGTATTCGCGTCGTGCTTCCTCGGTGGCCGTTTCCTCCATCCCGTAACCAAAACTCAGGTCCTGCAGATCACACTCGCCTGCCTGGTCGCAAACCGGGCAATCGAGCGGATGGTTGAGCAGCAGGAATTCAACAATCCCTTTCCGGGCTTCCACCACTTCGGGAGAAGTGAGATTTTGTACCACCATCCCATCCTGCACCGGCGTACTGCATGAAGCAACCAGTTTCGGCATCGGACGCGGGTCTTTGGCCGACGATTGCGCCACCTTTACCAGACAGGTACGGCATTTCCCTCCGGAGCCTTTCAGCTTCGAATAGTAACACATGGCCGGAGGAACAACCCTACCGCCAATTTTACGTGCCGCATTGAGGATGGTTGTGCCTTCATCAACCTCGACGGAAATGTTATCTATGGTTACTTTCAGCATGTAAAAAATTCAACATTCATTATTCGATATTCGATATTCGATATTCAAAACACTCTATACAGCCTGCGTTCCTTCTCCATTACTACTTCCGGATGAAGCACATGTTCTTCAAACTCATGCCTGAAATGCCTGATGGCGCTGGCCACCGGCCATGCTGCGGCATCTCCGAGCGGACAAATGGTATTTCCTTCTATGTTTTTGGCCACACGTACCAGGAGATCGATGTCCGACATTTTGCCTTGTCCGTGTTCAATACGGTATAATACCTTCTCCATCCACCCGGTACCTTCGCGACAGGGTGAACACTGGCCACAAGATTCATGGCGGTAAAAATGAGCCAGGTTCCAGGTATTGCGAACGATGCAGGCATCCTCATCAAATACAATGAATCCACCTGAGCCAAGCATGGTGCCGCTTTCGAAGTCACCCTCGGCAAGTGATTCATAGGTCATCAGTCTTTTTTCTCCTTTGGCAGTGTTTAAAATCAGATCTGCCGGCAGTATCGGAACCGAAGATCCTCCGGGAATCACTGCTTTTAAATATTTATCATTTTTTATGCCTCCGCAGTATTCCGGGGCGTAAATAAAATCCTCTGCCGGAAGTCCCATCTCAATTTCGTAAACCCCTGGGTTGTTGATGTTACCGCAAGCCGAAATTAGTTTGGTACCGGTACTTTTACCCCGTCCGATCTTCGAATAGGCTTCGCCGCCCAAATTAATGATCGGTCCGACTGTGGCAAGTGTTTCAACATTGTTAACCACGGTGGGGCAGCCATATAATCCTTTGAATGCCGGGAATGGCGGTTTGATGCGTGGATTGCCACGTTTACCTTCCAGCGATTCAAGCAGGGCCGTTTCTTCGCCACATATATACGCGCCTGCGCCGGGATGAACATAAATATTCAATGAAAAATCAGTTCCAAGAATGCGTTCTCCCAGAAAACCATGCTGATGGGCTTCTTTGATCGCTTTTTCTAAAACGCCAACAAGATATTTGAATTCTCCCCGGATATAAATATAACATGTATTAACGCCAAGGGCGTAGCTGGAAATGATGAGCCCTTCGATGAGCAAATGCGGTAAATGATGCATTAAATAGCGATCCTTGAATGTTCCTGGTTCACTTTCATCAGCGTTGCAAACAAGATAACGTGGTTTGTCCGTTTTCCGGTCGAGAAAACTCCATTTGAGCCCGGTCGGAAAACCGGCCCCTCCCCTGCCCCGCAAACCCGATCGGTTCACTTCGGAACTCACCTGCGATGCCGACATTTCCCGCAACGATTTCTCCACGGCAGCATACCCACCGTGTGCGCGGTAAACGTCATATCCCCGGATACCGGGAATGTCGATGTTGGCTAGCAGAATTTTTCCACCCATGTTGAATCGCCTGGTTTATTTTTGTTAGCGTATTCCCTCAGATTTTCCAGAAGCCTGTCAACCTTGCCAGGAGTGAGCTTTTCGTGATATTCAGTGTTCACCTGCATCACGGGCCCGGTGCCACAAGAGCCCAGGCATTCAACTTCTTTGAGAGTGAAGATCCCGTCGGATGTGGTCTCACCCGTTTTAATCTTCAGAACCTCCTGGAGATGTGTCAATATCTGTTCGCCTCCCGAAATGGCACAAGGGCCCGTCCGGCAAACTTCAATTACATATGTTCCCATTTTGTCAAGATAAAACATTGAATAAAATGTGGCCACTTCATACACCTCTATCGGCTGAATGCCAAGCAGTGATGCCACATAATCCATAATGTCAACCGAGAGATAGCCGCCCAATTTCTCCTGGGCGATATGCAGTACAGGCAGCAACGCCGATTTCTGCTGGCCTTCGGGATAACGCCGGATCAAAGCGCTTACTTTTTCGAGCACATCAGGAGTGAAAGCAATCGGAAGACCGTGCTTTATAAACTCAGGGTGATGAATAATATTACTATAGTCCATATTTTATCAAGTCAAAATGCAAATGGCAAAAGTCAAATGGCAAAATTTCTCTACTACGATAGCTATTCCCATACATTTGACATTTAACATTTGCATTTTTCCATTTCATTATGCGTCTAACTCTCCCGCAATTACGTTCATACTGCTCATGGTTAAAATGGCATCCGATAATACTCCACCGCGAATCATCTCCGGATATGCCTGATAATAGATAAATCCGGGCCGGCGGAAATGCAAACGGAACGGGGTTCGTCCGCCATCGCTGACCAGGTAAAAACCCAGTTCGCCATTGCCACCTTCAACGGAATGGTAAACTTCTCCAACCGGCACTTCAATCTCACCCATGACTATTTTAAAATGCCAGATAAGCGCCTCCATCTTTGAATAAACCGCCTCCTTCGGGGGTAGAAAAAACTGCGGAACATCCACATGAAAGTTGCCTTCCGGCAGGTTTTCAAGGGCATTACGCACCAGTTTGACGCTTTCCCAGATTTCCTGCTGCCGCACACAAAACCGGTCGTATGTATCGCCCTGCGTACCCACAGGAATGATGAATTCAAAATCATCATAACTGCTGTATGGCGTTGTTACCCTTACATCGTAATCAACCCCCGCTGCGCGAAGATTGGGACCTGTAAAGCCGTAGTTCAGCGCCCGTTCCCCGCTGATGGGACCCACGCCGATGGTACGATCCATGAATATCCGGTTACGCATCAGCAATTTCTCAAATTCATACAAAACTTTGGGCAGGTGATCAAGAAAGGCTTTGATTTTATTGACCGCTTTTACTGACAAATCACGCTCAAAGCCACCGATTCGTCCCATGTTGGTCGTAAGGCGTGCTCCCGACACTTCCTCATAGATTTCATACACTTTTTCACGTTCCTGAAAAACATAGATGAATCCGGTGAGTGCGCCGCTATCAACACCGATCACACTGTTGCACACCAGATGGTCGGTGATGCGTGCCAGTTCCATCAGGATGATCCGCATGTAATCGACGCGCTTCGTCGTTTTAACCCCGAGCAGTTTCTCAACTGTCATGTGCCAGCCAATGTTGTTGATGGGCGATGAACAATAGTTGAGCCGGTCGGTGAGGGGGGTGATCTGGTAAAATGGACGGTGTTCTGCTATCTTTTCAAAAGCACGGTGAATATAACCAATGGTTTGTTCAGCATCAATGATCTGCTCGCCATCAAGGGTGAGCACATTCTGGAATATACCATGTGTGGCAGGATGGGTCGGCCCAAGGTTGAGGGTTGTATATTGTTTATCTTCCATAGTGTGTGCCCCACCCCCTGACCCCCTCCCCAAAGCAGGGAGGGGGAAGGAGAGCGTGGTGTCATCTTCCAAAATATCTGTCATCCTTATCTTCCCGTGTGGGATCTTCCAGCGGATATTCCTTGCGCATTGGGAAAAAATCCATGTATTCTACATTCAAAATTCGTTTCAGGTTCGGATGCCCTTCAAAGAGAATCCCGTAAAAATCATAGGTTTCACGCTCCATCCAATTGGCTGTCGAAAATAGATCGGTAACAGTTGAAACAGTTGGATTATTGAGTGTTACAAAGGTCTTTATCCGAATACGCTTATTTTCCGTCAGATTGTGCAGATGGTAAACCACCCCAAGCGGCAACCCCCGATCGGGATAATGAATGCCACACAAATCTGTCAGAAAGTTAAAATTCATATTTTCATCCTCTTTCAAAAAGGTGATTACCTCATGGAGTACCGGGCTGGCAATGGTAAAAGACAAAATGTCTGATGCGGTATCCATTTTCAGAATATCATTCCCAAACACCTTGTACAACTTATCGATGATAAACGAATTCTCCATTCTATCCCCTCTTGTTCACCACTTAACACTTAACACTATTTTAATATACCATACGCAGACAAAAGTTCCTTATACTCCTCCGAGTACCTTCGCCGTATTGATTCATTGGCAACCAGGTCCTGCACCTTCATAAAGCCATCGATAATCTGTTCAGGACGGGGCGGACAACCAGGCACATACACATCAACGGGAACCACGCGGTCAATGCCCTGCAGCACGCTGTAGGTGTCGAAAATTCCTCCGCTTGAAGCACATGCTCCAACAGCCAGCACCCAGCGGGGCTCTGCCATCTGGATATAAACCTGTTGAATAACGGGAGCCATTTTTTTGGCAATGGTTCCCATCACCATCAGCAAATCCGCCTGCCTTGGACTGAAACTGAGCCGTTCGGCGCCAAACCGTCCCAGATCATAGTGTGCGCCCATAGTAGCCATGAACTCAATGCCACAGCAGGAAGTGGCAAAAGGCAATGGCCAGATGGAGTTCTTCCTTGCCAGCCCGATCACCTTGTCGAGGGTGGTGGCAAAGATCCCCGGAGCGGTGTAGCCAGGGGGAGCTTCGGCCTTATTATATGTTGGTATAGTCGTTATCATTTATAAGATGTCAAAATGCAAAATGCAAAAGTCAAATGTCAAAATTCTTGTTCTTCGATGGCAATAACCATACATTTGACTTTTGCCATTTGACTTTTGCATTTTGACTTTTTTTCTTTTTTAGTCTTCCCAGTTTAGCGCTCCCTTTTTTATAATGTACCAGAACCCGAATAGCAGAAATCCCAGGAACAACAACATCTCCCAAAATCCATCCCAGCCAAATTCCTTGAAATTAATGGCCCATGGATAGAAGAATATGATTTCCACATCAAAGAGTACGAAAAGGATAGCAATTAAAAAGTATTTGACGGAGAAAGGGAAACGTGCATTCCCTTTTATTTCAATGCCACATTCAAAATTCTGATCCTTGCGGATGGTGTGAAACTTTTTACGTTTTCCGCCAATGTAGTGCGTAGCAAGCATTGTCACTGCCACAAAACCCAATGCCACGATCGATTGCACGAGCACGGGGATGTAATCTGAAGCAAAAAATGCCTTATCCATTATTTAGAATTATTCTTTACAAAGATAAATATTTTTTTTAAATACCGTGAAAATCTTCACAAAGAATAACTGGGAAATAAAAGGTTTTCGATATTAATGGGGCTAAGGCCCCGGTTTACATTAGCTATCCCCTATTGCAGTCAGCTAAAGCTGACTGCAATAGATGCACGCTGATTTCAGATTATTCTGTTGCTCACAGCAAAAACTGACTGTTGCAGGTTCCCGCAATGGGATCATCTATTGCAGTTGGCTTTAGCCAACTGTTTTAGGTAATGCATCGTAATCTTTAACATATAGTGTTATCTGTCAACTTTATACAAATCTAAAGTCGGCCGGATTACCTGGTTTTAATCAGTTTGATGGTTTCCGAATAATCCCCTGCAACGATCCTGACAAAATAGAGACCGGGCGACAATTCTGACAAGGAGAAGTCGTGCTTCTTTTCATCGATCATTGAAGCAGTCATTACTTTCTCTCCATACATTCCATACACTTCCACTTTAACATTTCGGTATATTTTCTCGCCTCTCTGCTCAAGTGAGAAGTTCCCCGTAGTGGGATTTGGATAGATTTTGAAGTTCGGAAACAGGGTGACATCAGGAATATTCTGTTCCTCCGCTGTGATTGCTTTGACCAAAGGCGGAGTCACGCAGAACGGGCCTCCGGGGGCAATATAACCATGCATATATCCTCCGCTGATGACATGGGTACCCGGCAAGTATAGAATATTCAACCCTGCAATCATGGTGGCGCTGCCTCCGATATTAATGATAAAGGTTGTTGCGCCTCCGGCAACCGTAATGGTCTGGAGAGCATCATAGCAAAATGATTGTCCTGGCAGGATTACAGTTTGAACGTTTTTGTTGGTTTCAATGAAAAGTGTTGTAAATGACACGACATTGGTCCATGGACTAATATCAGAGGATCCGCAAACCGAACGAACATAAACATGATAGGTCGTAACCGGGTTCAGCCCTGAAATGGCTTTGCTCAATACACCGTCGGCTGTTGTTCCAGAAGCAGCCAGCCCTGTCGGTCCGCTGCCCGGAAGTTCCGCTGAACGAATCTCGTATTCATAGCCGTTCCCTGGCGCCGGACTTGGCGCCGTCCATGAAATGGTAGCGGTGGTTGCTGATATTAATGACACTGCAACTCCGGAAGGTTCAACACACGTGCTGAATGATAATTTGGCCCAGTATTTATCGGCTCCTCCGCATTGAATGATGGTGCTCCAGTCTTTTGGTCCTATCCAGGCATAATAGGTTCCTGGACCAAGAAGTGAAGTGATTGCAACGACCGAACCGGCAGGCCCGAAAGTGTAATTTGAAAAATTGACGGCAGGGCATGGGGCATTGATAAACCCTAATGTCACAGGAAATTCAGCATTGGCTTTCCAGGTTACCCTGGCCTGTTGCGTCAGGGTGAAGAGATGCCAGTCGGTGTCGCGGATACTGCCATTGCACCACGCAGTTCCACATTTGGTTTCTCCAACGGTGATCGGTTCAAAAGCCGGAATTGCCATGTTGCATCCGCCATTCAGGTCAGACAAGCATGGCTCCTGCTCAACAGTTGACCCCATCGGACACATTTCCAAAGCAGCCCAGTATTTGTTTTCTACCCCACAGGTAATGATCGTGGATAAATCTTTTGGTTTTACAATGGCATAATAAGTTCCCGCAGGGAGTGTTGCATTGACCGAAAGGGCGGGGATTCCTGGTCCTGAATTGTATACAAGATAGGAAGAAGCAGGACATGGTGCCGCGGCCAGGCCAATCAGCGCAGGGAACTCAGCATTGACGGTAAAGGTCACATCTGTTGATTCGGTAAGTGTGAAAGTGTACCAGTCGGAATCGCGGTTAATGCCATCACACCATACCGTTCCGCATTTGGCCAGACCCATGGAAATTGATTCAAAAGCCGGGATAGCCATGTTACATCCACCATTCAGATCAGACCCGCAGGGTTCCAGCTCGGCAGATGAACTGGCAGGGCATGTGATTGATTGCTTTACCCTGATGTCATCAATGTATATGCTGTTTCCAAAATCACTCACCCCTTCAAACACAATATAGGCATTTCCCCATGAACCGGCAGGAAACCTGAAAACATACTCATACCATTTATTTGCCGTTGCTTCAGCCGGTGACTTGCCATAATACCGGTGAACCGTTCCCAAACGGGTAGCACCCCCGGCACCCGGATACCAGCTGTAGTAAACATTCACCGAATCGGCATCGGTGCTGAATTCGCCATCGCGGTACATCCAGAAACGCACTTCATACTGATCGCCGTACAAATTCTCGAATTGAGGGGTGGCCAGGATGCCTTTTGTGCCGGCATTATAGTAATAGGCATCAAAGCGTGCCATCGCTGCACCTGAATGCGGGGCACATACAGGATGAAGTCCCGATGTTTGCCTGTCCCATGTTCCGGGGATACCGGTTCCGGCTGTGTTTTCACTTTTCCAGCAATTGGGTGGAAAAACCGGGTCATTGAAACTTTCTGAAAACGGAAGAGTTCCTACATAACATTCATTGCCGGCTAATATAAGCCAATACCTGTTTTCGCTCCCACATACAATATCAGAAGATCCCGTAGGAGAAATAGCCGCATAATAAGTACCTGCATCCAGGGTGACATGTACAGTTCTGATCAGGTATGCTGAGGCAGTATCAGATGCTATAAAGCCACCTTGCGGACACGGAGAATTATAGAATCCCATCAACAAAGGGAATTCTGCCTGTGCTTTCAATGTTAACTCTGTTCTGTGTGCCAGGGTAAATTTATACCAGTCCGTATCCTGATGTGAGGCATTTCTGTAAACGGTTCCGCATTTGGTTTCGCCCAGTGAGATGGGTTCAAACGCCGGTACCGGTAAGTTGCAGCCACCGTTGATATCCGTTCCACAGGGTTCCAGTTCTGCAGTCGCACCACCCGGACATTCAAACCTTTTTTTCACACTAACATCATCAAGGAAAATATTGGTTCCATAAGCGCTCATGCCTTCAAAAAGGATATAGGCATTGCCGGAAGAACCTGAAGGCATCTTAAATACATATTCATACCATTGATTGGCAGTTAGTTCCGCAGGAGAAGATTGATAATACCGGTTAACCGTTCCCATTAATGTTGCACCGGTGGTATTCGGAACAGTATTATAGTAAACATTCACCAAGTCAGCAATTCCTTCCGAGCCATCATCCCGGTACATCCAGAAATGAACTTCAAATTGATCTGTAGGCATTAGCAATTGCTGGGTTGAAAGAAAAGCGGTTGTGCCAGCACCATAGTCCCAGCTATTGAAACGAGCCATCGCCGCACCCGAATGGGGTAAACAATCAGGATTAGTGCCACTGGTTTGCCTGTCCCAGGTTCCGGGATCGCCGGGCCCGGCCGTATTTACGTTCTCCCAACACATTGGTGCAAAATCGGGTGCGTCGAAACTTTCAGTAAACGGGAAATGGGAAATGGGAAAACAGGTACTAAAGCGATAGGTCAGCCCCTCTGCAGGCAAAGCCGCATCAGACATTGTACACGTGGCATCGTTGGCAACACCGGCAGTGGTTGCCAACCAATCGGTTGTCGTCTCCCTGTTATTAAAATCGGTATTGGTTGTTCCCCGCAGTCCTACCTGAACATTACACCATTTAGATATACCGGTGATGGTGCCACCATAAACAAACCGGATGAGGCCGGTGGAAGGATTCATACGAAGTTGAAAGCTAATCATCTGCCCGCTATAATCACTCCCATATTTTTTGACATCCTGCCACTGGACAACTATTTCACCCCCGTCATTGGTGTTATACGAAATTTGCGGGGTGCCTGTTTCTGCATTCGACAAATCACTGCTGAATGGCGCCAGGGCTTTATCATAGTCGGAGGTTCCTGAAATCGGATAGTATTCAGCATCCGAGGGGATGTCGGTGTTACCCAGGGTAACAAATCCGTTTGCGGAAACATACATATTGTTGTAAGTAATCCCATCCATGGTAAAATCAGGGATTGCTATCGATCCCGAGATTCCGTCATCGAAAGTTCCGTTCCACAGCACGATTTCAGAATTCAGGGGAGTGTAGGTTTCTACGCTACTGGTAAATTGATACGTGCTTACCTGCGCCCGCAAACCCATGGCGAACAATATCAAAGCGCTTGAAATAAATAAATATTTTCTCATTTTTCCGTGATTCAGGATTGGTTGAAATTAAGTGATTAAACCTCTTTCCGGTCGAAATCCGACATTTCCAGAACTCAATTCCCTCTTTTGATTGGGAATCCTTTTATTATTTAAGAACCTGTAGCGTAAACCCTGGTTTTATAGTTAATTTGGCGCCAGCGTTTATAACGATTGTTCTTATATCAGCATTGGAGTTGAGTTGCGGGTTATTGGGTTTTCCGCCATTCACAATCACACCTGTATTTAAATCGGGCAATGCACCACAACTCCAGTTGGACGGATTTTCCCAGGCCGTACTCACTGTTCCCTCCCAGTTTACGTTAATTCTTACCGTATAGATTTGACTGAATGTACCTCCATTTACCACACATTGGTATTGATAACCATAAATGCTGCTTGGTGCGCTGGTAATTGTAAGCGCACTGGTCCCGGTTCCACTGTAAGGGGCGCTGTTTGAAAGATTGGTAAATCCACTTCCTGTGTTCACCTGCCATTGGTAAGTTGCACCACTTATGTTGGATGATAATGTGATGGTAGAGCCAGGGCAAATATTAAGGTTCGAATTGTTGCCACCGATATAAAATCCGCTGAAGCCGGTTACATCTATATCTAATGAATACATCGTTCCCATATCGACAATTGTGACGGCGCTGTTGGGTATAATAACCGAGTTGCCACCCGGTATGGGATTAAATAAACTGTCTTCCTGCGGGCCTGTATATTTGGTAATGGTAAGGCTGTTTATTCCATTTGGAAAAGAAGTTGGATCGGCAGTCTGCAGGTCGGTAAATTCTGTTTTAGTAATGTAGAATCTTACACGTCTTGTTCCTGCCGGAGTGAACTGGCTGATTATTTTAAAGCTGCGTTTGAGATAAATATTTCCGTTTGGCGATGTAGCAACATTGGCTGAGGAAAAATAGGTGTACATCGTTGTGTTGCCAAGCGTAAGGTCATTGTCTTTAATGGCTCCCATGATGTTGTTGGCGCCATTTTTCATGTACACGAAGTGCCTCCAGCCTCTAAAGTTCACGGTGCCGTTTCCATTGGCTGTAATGTAAGTGGTAGGAGCTATTGGTGCCGTGATGGTGGTATCATCTTTTTCAACCCCATAGAGATCTTTTCCTTTAAAACCAACCGTACTGCCATTTGCGACCAGGAAAATGCTGTCAAGGGTATAACTGCCGCCGGGCAATTGTTTGGTGCTGTATGGAGCATATCCGCCTTTGCCTCCGAATTTTACGGGTGTGCCATCGGGGCCGGTGCCCGGATTGCTGTAAGTGTAGAATTGTGTGTTGATAACACCTGCCAAAGCAAACGGGCTGAAGCTGGTGATGGGAACACTGTTTATAACAGTGCCGCTGGCGGATGTTCCGGTCGTACCTCCATTGCCATGATCATCCCACTGAGTGCCGCTCCAGTGGGCCACTTTCAAATTGGCCAGCACAGGGTACTGTTCATAAGGATTGGTAGCAAAACCGAGTGTTAAAGTAACATTGGTGGTACCAGTTAACCTTTGAACACTCCAATAACCTGCCTTGCTGATCATTGCTGAGCCAAATGTTCCTGCTTTGCTGGTAGTATTATATCCATCGCTGGATGGATTCTGATACTTATATTCTGCCCTGAACCTGCTGGTTATCCCAACAGGGGCGCTCATCGCAACGGTATTAATGGATGTTGGCGTACCCACTGGAAAAATAAATGCATCATCACCGATTTTTGTCACAGGACCAACAACATGGCTGGAAGCTGAAGCGCCTGTGTAGCTTATGTTATCAGGGAATATCAGGTTATTACCTGTGGTGCTGTAAATGTTGCCGCTGGTAAAAGTGGCTGTTGTGGTGACAGTGACGGAGTCGTTCAGGGTAAGCTTTGCCCCTCCGGTTTTAGCAATCACTAAAGTTGGGATGCTGATAGGCTGTGCGCCAAATTGTTCTATGATACCATTGGTATTGCCATTGAATTTAACAGAACCCAATGTAATTGAACTGCTGGAGTTCAGTGTGAGGTTTTGTGAAACCTCGATAAAATCGCCGGCGGCAACACTGATACTCCCGCCATTCCGGATATAAGTTACGCTGCCAATATATTTATTACCGCTGGCTCCGGCATCTGAATCGTATAAAACATTAGTGCCGTTATTGGTAATACTAGTATTGCCGGTAATTTTATTGTTATGGAAGAATGCAGCATACCCTCCTGAATAACTTGCATCATCGGCAGTAGTAACATTGCCGGTAATGGCATTATTATAAAAATAGGTATAGGCAGGCCCTCTGTATCCGGTCAGGCTTAGCGCGTTTACAATCAATGTATCGTTCCTGACATCAAATGGAAGGGAATTTTGCACGTTGATGCTGCCACCGCCGGTTTGATTCTGAATCTTGTACATTTGAAATGTATTAGGCGCTGAATAATTGGCCGTAATATTTACCGTGCCGCCAATATTTGTTTTTGTGGTCAGGTTGCCAAAAGAAGTATTACCAGCCGTGTTATTGATAAAGGTAAAATTTCCGGCAACATTACTGGCCCCGGTATTAAAAACATTGGTGGTGCCTGCCACCGTGCGGTTAATGGTAAGGTTGCCGCTGCATTGCAAAGCATCGGACGATGCAATGTATATCGATCCTGTGCCGGCGCCATTAAACGTCACATTGCCTATATAATTATTACCCGTCGCGCCATATGGGGCATCATATAAAATATTGGTGCCTTTATTGGAAAAAATGCAATTGCCGGTAATAACATTATTCTGGATATAGGTAGCATAACCGTTGACATAAACAGACGAATCGGCAGTAGTCACATTGCCGG
>JBAXFM010000029.1:0-27276 GCA_037139855.1 Bacteroidota bacterium | reverse complement strand
TCTCCAATGCCTTCGGGCAAAACAGCCTCAATGCCAATGAACGCGGAATTTATACCGCAATCAATGCCGCGGTTCATCCGAAAATAAACTTGTCGGGATACATTGATATTTTCACATTTCCCTGGCTGAAGTACCGGGTTGATGTACCAACCCACGGACATGAATTCGGGATCATGCTGGGATGGCAGGCTGCCAGAAATATGATGATCAGTATGCGGTTTTATCAAAAAAACGCAACTGGCAATGAATCTGCAGAACCAAATCAGAAAATCCATAAACTGGTAAACAACCTTACCAGAAGTTACAGGTTAGGTATGGAATGGCTGCCCGGCAATGGCATGCTGTTGAAAACAAGAATTGAAATCAAAGAGGCAGGTGAATCAACGGCTACACGTCCGGTTGGAGTTCTTGTTTACCAGGAAGCCCAGTTAAAAGTATTGAAATGGCTGGAGAACATCACACTTCGTTTTGCAGTGTTCGACATTGCTGATTATGCCTCAAGAATATATGTATATGAACCGGAGGTTCTTTACGGGTATTCGGTTCCGGCATACCAGGGTCGCGGAATGCGCACATGTATGGTTTTGAAGTTTGCGATTACAAGGAAAGTTGATTTCTGGGCTCGCGGTGGAATTACCTGGTACACCGACCGGGATGAAGTTGGTTCGGGTCTTGATATGACAAGAGGGAATGTGCGGGGAGAACTGACTGGGCAGGTGCTGATAAAGTTGTAATAATTGTTTCACGCAGATTTTGCAGAAAAAAAAGCAGATTCCCGCAGAAAATATTTTACAATAAAAATAATCTGCGTGAATCTGCGAGAAAAATCAGCGTGAATCTGCGTGAAATTTTTTATTTATGATGCGGGTTTCCCATCTTTTTCAGCCCTTCCATGCCATGAATGTTCATGCCTTTCGAAAGTTTTGAAATTGTTGAAAGATCGATATTCCCGGTAAGGCTGAGTACTGCAACTTCGGTTTTATTCTTCATCAGCATTACCATTTCACTGATTTTCCCGGAAGCATCCTGCTTTGTCATAAACTTGATATTTTCCCTGCCTTCGTTGACCGTCATCAATTCCTTGTAAGTTCCTGGAGGGAATGTGGCTGCAAATTCATTGTAAACAGAAACTGCCTTTACCATTTTTGTGGAGTCAAATTCAAATGTAAGTACTTTTAATCCAGTGAGTTGTTCCATCATTTTCTTTATTTCCACCATGTTGGTATCCTTTGAATCACCTTGTCCCATTTGCATCAGCATCTGGAACATCTCTTTGGAAATATTCACGGTGGTAAAACCGTCCTGACCAGCATATTTGTCAAACACTTTGTCGATCGGACTTTGCGCATTCAGCAGCAGCGGGGCCGTCATGAATACCAGGCATACTAAACTTAACATTAACTTTTTCATGGCTATTTTGATTTTATGGACTGATTCGTCATTTCGTCCGGGTTAATAATTATTGATTGAACTTGATAGAATTTATTAAAACGTTGCATGTTATTCATGGCCTTGTCAACCATCTTCAACCGTTCAACGTGCTTCAGCCCCTGGTTGAGGTTGCCGGAAACCATCATCAGGGCCTCACTTGCTTCAGCATAGGCTATTTCAGGGGCAGATTGTTCGGTTTGCGTTAATTTTCCTTTGAATACATCATTCTTTATTGTAAAAAAGAGACCGATGAGAAGCAAAATTCCGGCAGCGATACTGCTTATAAACATAAAACTTCTCCGGGCAGGGAGTTTTCTGACAACAGGGGCATCAAAGGGTAACTCTGTGATCAGGGAGGTAAGCTTTTGCTCAAAATCATGATCTTGAATGTCTTCCAGGACTTCTTCCTTAAAATAGGTGAATAATGGCTGGTACAGTTTCAAATGGTCAGGCACACTTTGACCATTGAAAAAATCCCGTAGCACCTTTTCTTCCCGAAGGCTGGTATTCCCTTCAAAGAACCTTTCAAGCAAGACTTCAATTTCGTTGGTAGTCATATATATTTGTTTTGGTCAACAGTTCGCGAATACGTTTTCGGGCACGCGACAATGCAACGCGGATGGCATTTTCATTCATATCAACAATCTCCGCGATCTCTTCATATTCATATCCTTCAATATCCCTCAGATGAATGATCATCTGCTGCTGTTCCGGAAGCAATTTAATGGCCTGATGAATGCCCCGGATCAGGTCGGAATGATCAGTTTTAATTTCATCCGGTATATTTTCAATGAACAGCCGATGATTTTCCATGTTTTCAACCGGAAAGCGTCTGGCTTTAATTTTATCAAGACATAAATTCTTCGTTGTGATCATAGCCAGCGCTTCCACACTCCGGTATTCATCAAGTTTTTCACGCCGGTTCCACAATCTGATGAATGCCTCCTGCACAACATCCTCGGCTTCTTCCGTGTGATCAAGCATCCGCTTTGCAAAACGAAAAAGCTTATTTTTCAGTGGGTATACCTTTATTTGAAATTCCTGAAGGTTCATATGAAAACGGAGACGATAACCGATTGAAAATATTACACCATAACAAGAAAATATGTAAAATTCTGTATTTGTTAATGATGGCTTGTATAATTTGCAAATTTGAGTATTTTTGCATAGTATCCGTCATCATCCAAATAGTATTCACAAAAAAATTACTCTCTATGTTCAAAGGACATCCTAAAGGGCTTTTTGTTGCATTTTTCTCCAACATGGGCGAACGTTTCGGTTTTTACACAATGATGGCCATTCTTGTCCTGTTTCTACAGGCCAAATATGGTTTATCTGAAGAAGATGCGGGGAGTTATTACAGCTGGTTTTACTTTGGAATCTATGCGCTTGCACTGCTTGGCGGTATTTTGGCCGATATCACCAGAAAATATAAAACGGTCATTCTGGCCGGAATAATCGTGATGTTTATGGGGTATGTGATTATGGCTCTCCCGGGCAATCCCCTGACAATTACACTTATTGGTTTATTTACCATCGCTTTTGGAAATGGGTTGTTTAAAGGCAATTTACAGGCAGTTGTCGGACAATTGTACGATGATCCGAAATATTCTAAAGTTCGCGATTCAGCCTTCATGATTTTCTACATGGGGATCAACGTAGGCGCATTCTTTGCTCCTTTTGTTGCAACAGGCATACGCAACTGGTTCCTTAAATCCCAGGGATTTCTGCATGATGGCAGTTTACCAGCCATGTGTCATGCATTTCAGAAAGGCTCATTGCAAGACACCGGCAAATTTCAGGAGTTGGCAGATAAAGTCAGTGGTATGCATGTAACCGACCTTGCAAACTTTGCCCAGAAATATATCGATGCATTTTCCAGAGGGTATAACTACGCCTTCGGTATCGCTGCCGGCGCCATGATCATTTCATTGACAGTTTACATCATTTTCAATAAACTGCTGCCAAGTGTTGCGAAGGTTCAGAAAGCAGAAGATGCCGGTAAACCGAAAGCAAACACCAACGTGGTCAGTTTCCTGCTTGGCGGTGGGTTAATGATTACTACTTCTGTGATTTTTTACTTCCTGCTGAGAAATGTGGTAAAAGATGCTGCGGCACTGGGAGCTGCGGTAGGCTTGTTTATCGGATTTATCGCCATCATGTTACAGGTATCGACCAAAGAAGAACGACCAAGGGTTACTTCGCTGATCCTGGTTTTTATCGTTGTGATATTCTTCTGGATGTCGTTTCATCAAAACGGATTGACGCTGACGTTCTTCGCCCGCGATTATACGGTTAAAGAAGTTGCACCATTTACCAATATTTTCTTCAACCTTCAGTCAATACTTGCCTTTATCGGCGCTATTGCCGGCCTGGTTTTATTATTCAGAAAAAATACGACCCAACGGATAATTGGTGGACTTATGTTTGTTGTTTTGGGCGGACTCACCTATTATTTCATTACCACCTACAATGCAACCAACCCTATTGCTCCTGAAGTATTTCAATCGTTTAACCCGTTGTTCATTGTTTCATTAACATTTCCTGTCATGGGAATATTTGCCTGGCTGAGCAAGAAGAACCTTGAGCCATCCGCTCCGAAAAAGATTGGAATCGGAATGATTATCGCCGCCATTGGATTTATGGTTATTCTTGTTGCTTCTTTGGGCCTTATATCACCTCACGAATTGCAATATGTTGATGCTGCAGGGATAACAAAATATAATCCGGTTCCCGATACCTCCAGGGTAGCGCCATACTGGCTTATCAGCAGTTACCTTATCCTCACCATTGCAGAACTTTTCCTTAGTCCGATGGGGCTTTCATTTGTTTCAAAAGTTGCTCCGCCAAGGTTCCAGGGCCTAATGCAGGGAGGCTGGCTCCTCGCGACTGCCGTTGGAAATAAGTTCCTTTTTGTGGGCAGCAAATTCTGGGGTGTACTCGATCTGTGGCAACTTTGGTCAATCTTTATTGTTTGTTGTCTCCTTTCGGCGCTCTTTATCTTTTCGATCATGAAACGGCTGGAAGCTGCCACCCGGTAAAACCTGGTAGTTTCCTCATTACCTTTGTCCGGCGGTATAAAAACACAATTTATTGCGTTTATACACCGCCGGTTTTTTAATATCGAACATTGAATAACGAATTTTGAATAGCGAACAATTTCCATGGGGACATGCCCGGAGGTTTAACTCCTACACGGAAAACATACGGAAAACCTTTGGCGGGCGTATGCAGAAAGTGGTGGTTGATGCCGGATTTACCTGTCCCAACCGGGACGGGACCAAAGGCCTTGGAGGCTGTACCTATTGCAACAACGATGCGTTTAACCCCTCCTACTGCAGCCCTGTTGAACCATTACACAGCCAGATTGAAAAAGGCATAGGCTTTCATCTGGTCCGTTATCGCAAGGCATCAAAATACCTGGTTTACTTCCAGCCATACAGCAACACCTACGCACCTTTGCAAAAGCTCTCAGCGCTTTATGAAGAAGCGCTTACTTACCCAAATGTTGCAGGTCTTGTGATTGGCACCCGGCCCGATTGTATAGATGAGGCGAAACTTGATTATCTAAGGGAATTATCCCAGAAATGGTACATCCAGATTGAATACGGCGTCGAATCCTGTTATGAAAAAACCCTCATCCGGATCAACCGTCAGCATGATTTCGCACTCAGTGAAAAGGTGATCAGAGCGACCCACGCACTGGGAATTAAAACCGGAGCGCATTTCATTTTTGGCCTTCCGGGAGAATCGGTGGAAGATATGCTGGCGTGTGCAGAAACTATTTCGGCGCTACCACTTGATTCTGTTAAATTTCATCAATTGCAGATCGTAACGGGAACCAAAATGGAACAGGATATGAGCGAAAACCCTTCAGATTTTCACCAATTCAGCCTGGAAGGGTATGTTGAGTTCATTGTTCGCTTTGTCGAACGGCTCAATCCTTCCATTGTCATTGAACGGTTTTCGGGAGAACTGCCACCACGTTTCATGGCATCGGCAAAATGGGGGTTAATCCGATATGATGCCGTATTGCGGCTGATAGAAAAGGAACTTGAACGGCAAAATACCTGGCAGGGAAAATTTTATACGTGAATTGAAACATTGGAAGCCATGATCGCTCTGGATATGGCTGTTTGCAATAGTTTGATCACTTCGCCGGTTTCGGTTGCCGGTGTTTTAAACTGCGTAATTTCATTGATGCGTCCACGTAATTTGATATATTGGATATACCCGCCGAAGTTTTTCCGAACCATTTTACAGTTGTTCATCACCACGAGCATCATCACTTCCTGATCGGTTAACAATTTACCAGCTACCACCGATTCGCAGATCTGTTCCTGTAATTTCCGTTTCAATTCAACATCGAGCAGTGGAAATTTCGTTTGATAAAATACGACCATCAGGCTGTACTCTTCTCTGCTGATCACCTTGTGATGAATCAATTGTTTCAAAACAGTTTTCCGAAGCAATAATTTTTTATAAACAATTCGCTGTATCCAGGAACGCAGGCTACGTGGTTTTTTGGATGATTTGATAAAATTCAGAACCCGGTCAAGGATTACATCATCCGTGGATTTGGCGTTGACTACCGTCACCTCGTCGTTGGTAAACGTTATTCTTCCCTGCTGATACAATTCGAACAGGATGGCGCCAACCAACCCGAATTTGATTTTATGCTCCGACGATCCAAACCATCCTTTGTCATCCAGGGCAAGCAGGACAATTTTTTGCAGAAACGTTAACTCAACTATTTTTTCTGATTTCTCCATCAACAACAAAAAAATATTTCCGGCGATAAAAATAAGAAAATTTTACTGTGAATACAATTAATTAAATGTTCCGCCCAGGTAAAGTTTTGTTTTTTCCATTTTCGGGTTCTCAAATACCTCCTTAACACTCCCTTGTTCAATTACATCACCGAGATACATGAACACGACATTGTCGGCAATCCGTTTTGCCTGGCGCAACACATGTGTAACCAAAACAATGGTGTAGTCGTTTTTTAACTTTACAAAAGTCTCCTCAATCACCTGGCTTGAGATCGGATCCAGCGCTGATGTTGGCTCGTCAGCCAGGATAATTTCAGGGTTAACAGCCAAACCACGCGCCAGGCAAAGCCGCTGCTGCTGCCCGATTGACAGGCGTGAAGCCGGTTCGCGCAACCGATCCCTGATCTCATCCCACAGGTTGGCCTGTTGAAGATAATGCATGACAAGTTTATGGGTCTCTCTTCTGTTTCTGATTCCTCTGAGTTTCAATGCGTAGGCAATGTTATTATAAATGGTCATAGGCAAAGGGTATGGACGCTGCGATAATAGCCCCATCTGCTGCCTGAGCTTGTAAATATCTTCCTTAGCCGCCAGGATATTGTTGTTGTCGATCATAATCTGGCCGCTGACTTTTAATTCGGGATAGAGATCAGTAAGCCTGTTAAGGCACTTCAGTAGGGTGGTTTTGCCACATCCTGACGGACCGAGAATCACGGTGATTTTATTTTTAGGAATATCAATGTTGATATTCTTAAGAATTTGGGTTTTCCCTGCAAATACGTTTAAGTCCCTTATTTCTATTTTTGTATTTTGATCCATTCCAAATTCTGCTAGAAATTGATTTTTGTTTTGTGATATCGTTTGCCAACGCCACGGGAAAACAAACTTACGATTAATATGATTAACGTAAGTACCAAAGCTGAAGCATAAGCCCGATTTTGGACTTCGGGAACCGGTGAAGAGAGTTGAAAGAAAATTGACAGTGGTAACGTAGCGACCGGCTCCAGAAATCCATTCGGCAGATGATCGGTATAACCAGCCGTGAATAACACTGCGGCAGCATCTCCGATTCCGCGGCCGAAGGAAAGTAAAACTGCAGTGATAATGCCGGAGAAAGACTGACGGGTAAAAATTTTAAATGCAATTTCCGACTTATTTGATCCAAGTGAATACGCTGCCTCCTGCAACCCAATTGGCACTGTACGGAGGATTTCATCCATTGAGCGAATCATAATGGGCAGAATAAACAGGGTCACCGTGAGAATACCTGCCAGCAAGGAAGTTTGAAGTCCGAAAAAAATCATCAGTGAAAAACCGAAAGCGCCATAAACAATCGAAGGAATTCCCCATACCAGATCGAGCAGAAAACGGATGATGTCGACCATTTTTTTATGCCTGATCAGAAATACATTGAGGTAAAGTGCAACCGGCAGTCCAATGATAAAAGCCAGCAGAGTGGCTCCAGCCGCCAGGGACAGTGAACCCAGGATGGCATTCAGGATACCTCCACCCTTTCCATAATAATACCCGCCATGTGGTATTTGGGTAAGCATCTCCCATGAAATAGACCGGAGTCCTTTTTCAAAGATGCTGTAAATGATGATGGCGAGGATAGCTAAAATAAAAAACGTCGCTAAGATCATCAGCGATTTGAAAAAATTTTCCTCTATCTTTTGTCCTCTTGTCAATGGTTAATATTTATTAAACCGAACAATAAAAAAATGCATTACCAGGTTAAAAAACAGCGAAACAGCCAGCAGTAACAGGGCTGCAAACATCAATGCCGAATCGTATTTTGGAATAGAAAGCATCTCGCCGTAGTTATTGGCGATGAGCGCCGGCAAGGTATAGCCGGGATCAAACACGCTTTTTGGCAATTTTACAACGTTACCCACCACCATCAACACAGCCATTGTTTCCCCGAATGCACGTGCCAAACCGAACCCAAAAGCTGCAATGATGCCCGGAAGCGCTTTTCTAACCAGTACATGTTTAATTGTTTGCCATTGCGTAGCGCCCAACGATAAGGCCGCTTCTTTCAATTCCATGGGAATGGATCTGAATATTTCAATCAGGATATTCAGCACAAAGGGGATGATCATGATCGACAGCACAAATGAGGCTGCAAGAATACTGTATCCCATGGTTTTAACCCCCAGCCAGGGGCCAAGATAATGCGAAATAAAGGGAACGATTACCAGGATTCCCCATAAACCGTAAACCACCGAAGGAAGTCCTGCCAGAATATCTATGGCCGGATGCATGATCCGCAGGAAATATTTCCTGGTGTACTGTGTAACATAAATGGCTGTTAACAGGCAAATCGGTGCAGTGATCAGCATGGCAATCAGGGTTACCCAGATTGAACCAACAATGAAAGGATAAAATCCGAATTGTCCACTGCCCGGCTTCCATGTTTTAGAAAAAATCAGGTCAATCAGCGAATAGTCGTGAATGAGCAATACTGATTTGGCGTAAAGTCCCAGAAAAAGCAGAAAAGGTAAAAAAGCAACCAGTAACAGGCTGATGATCATCCATGTATAATTTACGGCATGACGCTGTTCCCGGTTGAGAAGATACATGTTAATTTAACTTTTGTAATTCTGTTTTAATCTGTTCCGGTTTTATTGACACATATCCGGCTTCATTTACATATTTCTGGCCGTCCGACAAAATCCACTTTAAAAAAGCTTTAACCAGTTGGTTTGCTGGTTTTCCTCCAGAAACAAAATACAGATCACGGGCAGGAGGTGAAGGGTATTTTCCTTCATTGATGGCATTCATGACCTGATCCATACTGCCGTAAAAATTTTCATCCGGGTCAATAGTTCCATTTCCATTCAGGTCAATGGGGATTACTTCCAGCCCTGCATATATTTTCCGGGTTTGCATTTCATAAACAAATCCAAGATTGTTAAACCCAATTCCTTCGGGTGTTCTTCTCACTGCATCTGCCACACCGGGATCGCCATTTACACCAAGACCCAGCAAATCTTCCTGTTTTTTGCCATTCAGATATTTTGCCCACATGTCGGCAGCGCCACAAGCATCGGACCGTGTAAAGGCCTGGAGTTCAACCTTGGAATTATTTCCAACAGCCTGTCCCCATGTTTTCAAGGTACCAGTGATAAAAATGTCATAGAATTTTTGCCGGGTCAGGCCTTTTTTCTTCAACTCAGCCAAGACCGGATTATTGGAATTAATGGTAGGTAAAACAGCATCCTTGGCTACCGCAATCCACCATGCGCCTTTCGCTTGTTCTTCGGGACTCACTGATTTCGAGTACATTCCAAGGTCAACCATTTTGGACAAGGCATCGGTCATTCCTTTCCCAGCTCCTCCTGCAGAAACATTAACCATTACATCAGGATGCAATTTCTGATATTCCTCGGCCCATTTAACCGCAAGCGGATACAGCGCAAATGCTCCCGACAGGGTTATCTTTCCCTTTAACGTGTCGCCCGTAGATCCAGGCGAATTCTTTGCCGACTGGTTACAGGAAGGAAGAATGATCAAACCTAAAAGATTTGCAAAACAAAGAAATGTGGCAATTCGATGCTTTAACTTCATATGAGATTCTTTAAAAAGTGGTTAATGATAACTTCCACACTTCTCCCTTCAGCCTCGGCTTTGTAGTTCCTCACAATACGGTGCCGCAACACTGAGGTGGCAACTGCCCTAACGTCTTCTATGTCTGGCGAGTATTTCCCGTTCAATACTGCATGGCATTTAGCCCCAAGAATAAGGTATTGGGATGCCCTGGGGCCCGCACCCCAGGTGAGGTAATCATTGGCCCAGGAATTGGCCTTTGCAGTCATGGGTCTGGTTGAGGAAACCAGGTTGACGGCAAAGTGAAAAACATTATCAGGAACAGGAATTTTGCGGATCAGGTTTTGAAAAAAGAGAATTTCCTCTCCTGACAATACAACCGACGGTGTAACAGTTTTTTCGGTGGTGGTTGCTTTAACGATGAGAATCTCCTCTTCAAATGAAGGATAATCAAGCCAGATATTGAACATAAAACGGTCCAGCTGGGCTTCAGGCAATGGATAGGTACCTTCCTGCTCGATGGGATTCTGAGTTGCAAGGACGAAAAATGGTTCCCCAAGGTGATAACTTGTACCAGCAACGGTCACCGCTTTTTCCTGCATGGCTTCGAGCAGGGCAGATTGTGTTTTTGGTGGAGTGCGGTTGATTTCATCGGCCAGGATGATGTTGGCAAAAACCGGTCCCTTGATAAAGCGGAAGTGACGGTTTTCATCCAGAATCTCTGTACCGATGATATCCGAAGGCATCAGGTCGGGGGTGAACTGAATGCGATTGTAGCTAAGCCCAAGCGCTTTCGATAAGGTGTTAACCATTAGCGTTTTAGCTAAACCTGGCACCCCAACAAGCAGACAATGCCCCTTACAAAAGATGGAGATCAGCAGGTTTTTCACTACCTCATCCTGACCAACGATTACTTTCGCTATTTCTGATTTTAACAGGTTATATTTCCCAACAAGAGCATCTACTGCTTCAACATCTGACGAAAATTGCATGACAATACGATTTAATTTTTAACCCAGTTTCGCTGTAATGAACAATTGCGAAAATCCTCCTTGATGGAGATGTAGGTTGAATTCATTTTTTTTGTGATCCATTCATCAATGATTTCCTGCTTTTTTCGCTCAAGGGCCATCAGCTGGATACGCGCATAATCCTCATCAAGGTTTGCTTTATGTGGATTTGTCCTGGCCTTGAGGTAAAAAATACGGTAGTCCTGTTTTCCGCGTTCATTGATCAGCACCGGCGCAGAAACTTCACCAGCTTTCAATTTATCGACAATAAAAAAAATCTTTGCATCTACTTGCGAGGCCTCGAATTTGCTGTTTCCACTCACCGGATTGATCATGAGTCCGCCACTGTTTTTTCCAGGATCATCAGAATATTTCAAAACAGCGACCTCATAGGTAACTTTCTTAGTCATAATAAGCGATGCAACACTATCGAGGGTTGTCTTTGCCTTTATCAGGTTAACAGGAGAGACTTTCGGTTGCAGAAGAATATGACGAACATTGATATATTCTCCCCTGCGCTCGATCATCTGAATGAGATGAAATCCATCTTCCGTTTCAACAATATCAGAAACCTCACCCGGTTTCAGCCGGAAGGCTGCCGCCTCGAATTCCGGGCGCATTTCACCTCGTTTGAACATGCCAAGTTCGCCGCCCTGTTTTGAGGAGCCAGGGTCTTCGGAATAAAGAACCGCAAGGGTGCTGAAATCATCACCCTTGGCAACCCGTTCCTTAAAACCCTTCAGTTTATTTCTGGCTTCCAGTTTTTCAGCTTCGCCAAGAGCCGGTTGTTTGATGATCACCCCTATTTCAAACTCTGAACTGATCAGCGGGATGCTATCCTTGGGAATTTTTTTGAAAAAAGCCTTAACTTCAGATGGAGTGACGGAGGCATCCTTTGTGATTTTTTGTTGCTCTTGTTCGGTAAGCATCTGTTCCTTTATCACATCGCGAAGTTCATTTTTTATTTCCAGCAACGTTTTACCAAAGTGTTCCTCCAACCGGTCGGGAGTTCCGGCCTGAGAAATGAAATAACGCATCCTCCGATCCATTTCAAGCTCAACCTGCGCGTCGGTCACTGTAATACTATCCACCTGAGCCTGATGCAACATAAGCTTCTGAAACAGCAACCCTTCAAAAATCTGACATTTTATTTTCGGCGCTGTTCCCTGAATATTTCCCTGGCTTCTGATTTGAACATATTGATTTTCAACATCCGATTTCAGGATAATATTACCACCCACGATGGCAGCAATACCATCAATAATTGTATCCTGGAGTGCCTGAGCGTTGAGGGAAACGTTAAAAAAAAACACCAGGGGAATTATTATCGGAACAAATCGAACGATTTTCATATGCATGGTTTTAGCAAGGTCTCCCTTTAATAAATCTCAAAAACGTTTTTCTTTTTTGCATTGGTGTAGATATCATCCTGCATCAGGCCAATGAGCTCAATTTTTCTTTTATTGAGGATGATGTCCCGAATCCGCTGTTTTTCGAAGCTAAGCGGCGAGACACTCTCCTTTATCTTGAAATCCTTGAACCGAACCAGATAAACAAACATGGAGTCCTGGTATTCAAGATCACGGTGATTCTTTAAAAATTCTTCCTGATTATACGTTTTAAATGGAACCTGCTTCAGCACATCGTTGAATAACAACCAGTTTTCAGCATCCAGAAAATAATCAGAAGCATTTTTCTCGCACAATTCGGCCAGTGTGTTTTTATCATCCTGGCTATCGGAGTTCAACAATTTTTTAACCTGTTTCGAAATTGTTGATTTCAATGGTAGTTTAACATATTGAACCTGAACAATATTATCTTTTAACAGAAAATTTTGCTGGTTGGCATCATAATAGTTCTGCGTTTCTTCTTCGGTTATAAGGGTATCCAGCTTTTGTCTGACAAGTGCATTTTCGTAAGCAAAGATGGTCAGCGAGTTCTTGTAGTTTTCAAGTTGCTTGGTGAAATCCAGCTGCGAACTATTCAGGTTCTTCTCTGCCTGCTGAATAATCAACCTCTGCCGAACCCAATTTTCGATATAACTCCGCGTAATTAAAAGACTGTCTTTAGGCAATGTTCCTGGCGCCACAATTCCTTTCAAGTCAGATTCATAAAGATAATCATCATAAACCCTGGCCAAAACCTGCTCGCTTTTTTTTTTGAAAAACGAAGTGCAGGAAGCAGTAAAGATCAAAAGGAATATAAGTAGCCGGTTCAATTGGTTTTATTTAATTTTAGCCAACACAACCTTATTAACCTCAACCGGATATTTGGCTTTTAATGAAGTAATCCACTCTTTTTCGAGATAATTCTGATAATCAGCCGTAATCAAGCCTCTGGCATCATTAAGTTCTTTTACCTCAGGTTTTAGGATTTTATGAACATTCACAAAAACTGTAGCGCCGTTGTTTACAATATCGGCTGAGAAACCGGGGGTCCACGGGATAGAATCGATTAATTTATTGTCCTTGCGGGAAAATTTTCCGGTTTCAATTGCAAGAATCTGCAATGAATCCGTGTTTATTTCTTTTAAAAGATCCTTGTCAGACAAACCTGATTTAACGAAATTCTTAACTTTCTGAACCGCTTTGGGATCTTTAATTGTATAGATACTGGCATCAACACGGGTATCCCACTTGTAATTATTTTTATTTTTCTGATAAAACGATTGTAAGCCCAAAGTGTCTTTTACTGCTTTTGACCAAACTTTCTGATCAGTAAGATCAAATAAGAGAATACCATCACGGTATTCACCCATCAACGCCTTGAATTCAGGGTATTTTTGTTCAAGTTGGGAATTTTCAAATTTCAACAAACTCTCATCTTTAAAGGCATTGTATGTTTTATTCACATAGGCTTTGATATCCTGTTTCTCCTGTTTCCGCTGGGTGGATGCCAGATAGTCTGCAAAATCTTTCTGCAGAAATGTCATATTTCCAATTTTAAAGATCATTCCTGTCAGGGCATCTGCCAGAGATGCCTTCCATTTTCCAAAAAAGATACTGTCTGTGACAACATTATAAAACGCTTTCAGTCCTTCAGGGTTTTCTGTGATCCCATATTCACTTCTGATCCTGGCGATGACAACTTCACGTGTTTGATCGCCACGGTTGTCTTTCATGATCCGTTGTTTCAATTCAGGCTTTTCTTCATCGAGTGGCCTCTGGCCTTTACGGTCGATGAGTTTAACAATATGCCAGCCATAAGTGGTAAGGATTGGTTTTGTATAATCGCCAACATTATTGAGCGTGTAAATAGCCTCGACAAACTCCGGAACCATCCGGTTTACACCAAATGCAGGAAGTACGCCCCCTTTGGCTGCAGATCCTTTGTCGTCGGAATATATTTTTACAACGTCTTCAAATGAGGCGCCACCATTTAATTTGGCATAAACAGAATCAATTCGTTTCTGCACCCGGGCTGAATCTTCGGCAGTAGCATTTTTGGGGATTGACAAAAAGATATGGGCTACCGTAACTTTGCCAAGGGCAGGACGGCGGGCAGTCACTTTTATGAGGTGGTATCCATATTCAGTATGAACCGGCATGGAGACTTTACCTGTTTCAGTATTCCAGGCACCGTTTTCGAAGGCATAAACCATATCAAAAACAGCAAAAAAGCCCAAATCACCTTTGTTCCCTTTCAGAAAGGGATGCTGTTGGGTGGCCTCACGATCTTTGGCTGACGGATCTTCTGAAACTTCAACCGCAACAGCCTCAAATGAAGTGCCCTTCATGATTTTTTCTCTTGCAGCCATTGCATTTTTATAGGCAACCAGGGTATCGGCAGGAGTGGCATCGGGTTTGAGACGGAAAAAAACATGACTGGCTCTCAGATCTGTTTTTTCGCGGTCGTAAGCTTCCTGAATCAAACGGTTCAGCGTGGCTTCATCTGTAAAATAAGGTTTGGCTAGTTGGTCGCGATAACCGTTCAGTTCATTTCTGAATGAAGTAACGGTATCCAGCCCCAGTTCTTCCGCCTGTTTGACCTTGAGTTTGAAATTGATAAACAGATCCAGGTATTCATCCAGCGATTTCTTGTCAATCGTCTCACCTTTCACATTGTTTTTCTGATAAATATTCATAAACTCACTCACAAATACCTTCTTTCCGGCAATGGTCATAAGCACTTCATCATTGTTAACCTGTGCTATCGAAGAAAGAGCGGTAACAAGTCCAAATAACGACAATAAAATTTTTATTTTCACGCTACGCATTGTATTAGGGATTAGTTTGACAATTAGACTAACGACTTAAATACCATTTAATTTTTAATTCGTAATTTTTAATTTTTAATTAGTTACCGGCTGTAGTTCGGCGCCTCACTGATGATAGTAACATCGTGCGGATGACTTTCGGCAACCCCGGCTGCACTGATCTTGATAAACTTTGCCTTTTGCAAAATTTCAATGGTTTGTGATCCGGTATATCCCATGCCCGCTTTCAATCCGCCGACCATCTGATAGATCACTTCAGAGAGTGACCCTTTATAGGGAACCCTTCCCACAATTCCTTCAGGGACCAGCTTTTTAATATCCTCTTCCACATCCTGGAAATAGCGGTCTTTTGATCCTTTTTGCATGGCTTCAATAGACCCCATTCCCCTATAGGTTTTAAACTTGCGGCCTTCAAAGATGATGGTTTCACCGGGAGATTCATCGACACCGGCAAACAGCGAACCCGCCATGATTGAATGTGCGCCAGCGGCAAGTGCTTTTACGATATCTCCTGTGTAGCGGATCCCTCCATCGGCAATGGCAGGAATGCCACTCCCTTTGAGGGCCGCTGTAACATCATAAATGGCTGATAGTTGTGGGACGCCAATTCCGGCAATGATTCGCGTTGTGCAAATTGACCCCGGACCAATACCGATTTTAACGCCATCGACACCTATTTTAGCGAGGTCAATAGCTGCTTCTCCGGTTCCAATGTTGCCAATGATCAGATCAACGTCGGGAAAAGCATTTTTAACGCGTTTCGCCATTTCCATCACACCCCTGGAATGTCCATGGGCGGTATCTATCACGATAGCGTCTACATTCTCACGAACCAAAGCGGCCACACGATCAAGGGTATCGGCCGTAACCCCGACACCGGCAGCGACACGCAAGCGTCCAAGGCTATCCTTGCATGCGTTGGGGCGTGCCTTCACCTTAAGTATGTCTTTATAGGTTATCAGCCCTATAAGTTTGTTGTTTTTATCAACAACAGGAAGTTTTTCAATTTTGTGTTGCTGAAGAATGGCCTCTGCCTGCTCAAAATCGGTGAACTCACTAATGGTAATCACCGTTTTGGTCATCACTTCTGTAACCGGTCGCATGTGGTCGCGTTCGAACCGTAAATCGCGGTTGGTTACGATGCCTACAAGCTCGTTGTTGGCATTGATTACAGGAATGCCGCCAATACTGAACTCCTTCATCATGGCAAGCGCATCGCCAACCAGTGCGTGCTCCATCAGGGTAACAGGCTGTAAAATCATACCATTTTCAGCACGTTTGACTTTGCGCACCTGCAATGCCTGATCTTCAACAGACATATTTTTATGCAAAACGCCTATTCCACCTTCCTGCGCCATGGCAATGGCCATTCTTGATTCCGTTACTGTATCCATGGCAGCCGAAACAATGGGAATGTTAAGCTTGATATTTCTGGAAAAGAATGTAGAAACATCTGTTTCCCTGGGAAGCACCTCGGAATAGGCAGGAACAAGGAGCACATCGTCATACGTCAATCCTTCACCCCGGAATTTATCTGAATTTAGGAACATATGCCTCAAAATTAAGTGTGCAAATGTACGTAAAATTATTATTCAATGACCCAGTAAAAATCAAGATTAAAACATGCTTTAATATTGGAATGACCCCACCCTCAGTCCCTCCCCAGACAGGGAGGAAAGTCCCCCCCTTCCCTTTTTGGGGAAGGGGGCAGGGGGATGGAGTTAATCGGAAAATAATGCAGGTCAATGGTTCGCTCAGAAAAAAAAAGATGAAGCAGATAAACCAAACAGGTAATCAATTAAGGATATAATTCCCTATGGCATTCTGTGCAGAAATAGGCCTTCCATTTGTCTTTGATATCAATAGGATGCTTAAACTCCATGATGCTATCAATTTTTGAATATTGGACGTTTCCTGTCGGACCTTGCGCGATAATGGTATGGCACATATTACAGTCCCTTGGGATCACCTTTCCCTTATCACTCTTGTGGCGGTCGGAATGACAACGGAAACACCCGTCAGATTCGAGATGCCCGATATGGTTCAGATAATTTTTGGAAGACGCCCTCATATATGGAAAAACATTCAGGGAAAACTCCTGTAGAATACCAGTAATTGCTTTATCAATCAGCGGCTTTTTGGCCTTGAAAATGGAAGGATGCCCGGTTTTGTAAAAGTTGGTGATACTATCGCGGATATAGGTAAATGCCGAGTCCTTATTGCTGAAGGTGCCTTTGAGAACATTCATGGCTACCTGTTTGATAAAAGGCAGTTCTTTGGGAATATCACCGGAAATCATCGCATTGTCAACATATACCATCGGGGATTTGTATGAATGAGATGGGCGGTTATGACAGTCCATGCAGTCCATAATACGGTGTGGCAATGTGTCGAGCGCTTTTTTATCAAGCATGTTATCCGTGTCCTGAAAAATTTGGACATCACCGGTTTTCAGGTTGGTAAATTTTACCCATGGAATTGTTTCCCGATCTTTGGCAGAGGCGACATACTCTATCTGAACATCCTTATTAATATGCCAGTGGATTCCCTCTATCAGCCCCATTGCACTGTAATTCGGACCGATGCGCATCAGCAGCGAATAATTAAATTCAGTGTTGAGTGAGTCGGTAACGTAAACGCGCTGTGTACGAAGCTTGCGAGCATAAAATTTTTGCGGCCAATGGCATCGCTCACATGTTTCACGTGCAGGACGCAAATTCTGGATAGGCGTTTCAATGGGTTGTGGAAACTTGTGAAACAGAACCGAATAGACCTGGTACAACCCCGACAATTTTGATTTCACATACCAACCGGCGCCTTCTCCAACATGACATTCCACACAAGCAACACGTGCATGGGGAGAATGAAGGTATGTAACATATTCTGGTTCCATAACATTATGGCAAAGTTTACCGCAGAATTCAACAGATTCGGTATAGTTGAATGCTTCATAGCTGCCCATGGCAGAAACAATTAAAAACATAAAGGTAAAGACCGAAATCATCACCAGTTTCTGACGTTGTTTGGGAACATTCATGTCTAAAACCGGCCAGCGGTTTTCGGGATCATGCGTTTTTTTGCGGTTTATCAGCATCCCTATCGGGATCATCAGCAATCCAATCACCAGAATAGCAGGCAGCACAATGTAGGTAAAAATGCCATTGTAAGGATTCTGATGCTCTGAGAGCAACGCTTGAACAAATAACACGACAATAAGAATGAAGCTGTTAACCGCAAAAATGAAACCGGTTATGCTGATCCAGTTAGAGGTTGATTTTGGTAATTTCATATGTATTTTTTAATTTAGAATGTTTCTATCTAACGTCCTGTAAATGACCGGATAAAATTAATACTTATTATGAGAAATAAAAATTCTTCAGCTCGATTGTGAATAAATAGACAATATTTTCTTCGCGAATTTAAAAAACACCTTGATTTCCTTTCCGGCTAAAAAAGTTAATTTTGCATTGTTTTTTCACAATTAACAACTTACCATGAAGCATATAGTAATGTTGCTTTTCATTTTGTTTCTAAAGATGTCTGCACCTGCCCAGGTTATTCCCGACCAGTCAACGTTGAAGGCAAATGCGCCCGAAACATTCACAGCCAGGTTCAGAACAACCCGCGGCGATTTTACCATTGAGGTCAACAGAGAATGGTCGCCTGCCGGTGCCGACAGGCTCTATCAACTGCTTGCAACCGGTTTTTACAATCAGAATGCTCTTTTCAGGGTTCAAAAGGGTTACGTAGTTCAGTTTGGGATAGGCAATGACAAAGCCGTTAATGCTTTCTGGGACAAACGCCCTCTTCCTGATGAGCCTGTTAGAATGAAAAACCTTACATGGACCATTTCCTACGCCCGTGATGGGTTGAACAGCCGCACAGCGCAATTGTTTATCAACCTGAAAGATAATTTCAAGCTGGACACTGTTAATTTTAATGGATTGAGAGGGTTCCCTCCAGTTGGCAAAGTGCTTTCAGGCTTTGATGTCATCGAATCGTTATTCTCAGGGTACGGGTTTGAGCCCGCCAATCATCAGGACTCAGTGATGATATACGGCAACGGTTATCTGAAAAAGAAATTTCCGGAACTGGATTATATTATTGATGCAACCATTACGAGTGAATAGCTACAATCACCATGTTTTATTTAATGATTATCGTATTCATTCTGGGTTACACAGCCATTGCGCTGGAGCATCCGCTCAGGATCAACAAATCAGCTACTGCCCTGCTCCTTGCGGTGGCGCTGTGGACGCTATATGCGCTTGGTTTTCCCGACTCTTTCTCAAATGCAGTATTGCTGGAGCATTTGGGCGAAATCTCCGGAATTCTCTTTTTCCTGCTTGGCGCTATGACCATTGTAGAACTGATAGATGCTCATGAAGGGTTCAGAATCCTCACTGACAGAATAAAAACGACAAACAAGGTAAAACTGCTTTGGGCGGTCAGCATCATTACCTTTTTTCTTTCGGCTGTATTGGATAATCTCACAACTGCCATCGTCATGGTTGCCTTGCTGCGAAAACTCATCGGCGACAAAAAAGAACGTTGGTTTTTCGCAGGAATGGTCATTGTGGCAGCCAACAGTGGCGGAGCCTTCAGTCCCATCGGCGATGTAACAACCATCATGCTCTGGGTTGGGGGACAAGTGACCACTATGAATATCATTTTAAAAACGTTTATTCCCAGCATGTTATCCATGGTTATCCCCCTCACTTTGCTATCATTTGACATGAAAGGCCGTGTACAAAAACCCATACGGGTTTATGCTGAGCATGGTGAATTATCAACACCGATTGAACGAAACACCATTTTTTTTCTTGGCATTGCGTCGCTCTTGTTTGTTCCGGTTTTTAAAACGATTACGAATCTGCCACCATACATGGGCATTTTGCTTGGGCTTGGCATTCTTTGGATGGTAACTGAAATCATGCACAAGAAGAAAAACGATGCCTATCGGCCAATGGTAACAGTGGCAGGCGTAATACGCAGGGTTGACACCCCGAGTATTCTTTTCTTCCTGGGCATTTTGCTTGCCGTGGCTGCGCTGCAAACATCCGGACATCTGCAGCTTCTTGCCATCAGCCTGGATAAGCATGTGGGTAACTTATATGTTATCAATGTGATTATCGGGGTACTCTCCGCAGTGGTTGACAATGTACCATTGGTGGCTGGCGCCATTGGGATGTATAAAGATACTTTCCCCTCTGATCACTATTTTTGGGAAATGCTGGCATATTGTGCAGGCACCGGAGGGAGTATTCTGATCATTGGTTCGGCAGCAGGCGTAGCCGTGATGGGGATGGAAAAAATCGATTTTATCTGGTACCTGAAGAAGATTTCATTGTGGGCGATGATCGGTTACCTGGCCGGGGCGCTGGCTTACTGGGGGATGAGTGTGATGTTTTTTTCATCGTGACATGTGACACGAGACAAGTGACGAATGACAAGTGACAAGTGAGGAATGGGTGGATTATTTGGAGACGTATTCGGTATTGACTGTGATATAACCAGGGTAGGTTAGTACTGTACCAGCGATAATTATAGTTGGTTTCAGCTTAATTTTAAACCGGGTTGGTGTGTTCCCTACTCCTGCAAGATTCATGCAGAAGTTGAGCATGGCATTGGCCGATTTTCCGGAAAGCACCTGTTTTAAATCAAGCCCTATCTCAACAGGGATGACCGATGAACCCATTGCCGGAATCGCAATCGGTTTATCGATAAAGCCGGATGTCATCTGAATATCGTCGATAAAAAGAATCCAGTCAATTCTGTTGAGCCCTGCTGCTTTTGCATTCGGATTCCTGCCTTCGAGGTTAAGTTGCAGCGACAGGGGAAACGTCGGACTCGCAAAACCTGCCAGGACGCGTGCAACATCACCCATGCCGAGGTCGCTAACTGAATGAATGTACTGAAGTTCAACTCCAGCCAGGTTTATATTTTCAACTGATTGTATTCGAAAATCGCAGTTTACCAGGGCGGTGACCTGCTGTGCCTGCCGTGCGACATCACAACCGGAAAATAAAAAAATCAGCGCAAGAAATGTAGTAAAAAGAATGCATGGTTTATTCAAAAAGGACATAGGAAATTATTTGGCGCAAATGTATGTGATTTGACATTAATATTCATCCCAGCTTCTGATCTCAATTTCCCCGGGTTTTATTTTACAGAAGGCCATGATGAACGCTGCGGCAAGATTCGGATTGGTAATCAGCGGTATGTTGTAATCAACAGCGTACCGGCGGATAGAATAATCGTTGTCCAACTCATGTTTGGAAAGATTTTTGGGAATATTGACCACCAGGTCGATCCGGCGGTTCCGGAGATATTCCAGCACATTTGGTGAAGCATCTTCATCGGGCCAGTGGAGAATTGTTGACGGTATGCCATTGGAAGTGAGAAAGTCTGCTGTACCGGGTGTCGCAAAGATGGAAAAGTTATTCTGATGCAACTGATGGCAACATTCAAGCAAGACTGTTTTTGACTTTGTCGGACCTGAGGAGATCATGATGTTTTTTTCCGGAATCCGGTATCCAACCGACAGCATGGCTTTCAGAATGGCTTCATAAAAGGAATCACCAATACAGCCTACCTCTCCGGTAGAAGCCATGTCGACCCCCAGAACCGGGTCAGCTTTTTGCAGGCGGGAAAAGGAAAACTGCGGCGCCTTGATGCCAATGTAATCAATATCGAACATCGACTTGTCCGGCTTGGTAAAAGGAAGTCCAAGCATCACCCGGGTGGCAATATCGATAAAGTTAATTTTCAGAACTTTCGACACGAAAGGAAAACTGCGTGAAGCCCGGAGGTTGCACTCAATGACCTTGATACCATTATCTTTGGCCAGGAACTGGATGTTGAAGGGTCCGGAGATATTGAGTGAATTTGATATTTCACGCGCAACCCGCTTTATTTTCCGGATGGTCTCCACATAAATTTTCTGTGGTGGAAAAACGATGGTGGCATCGCCGGAATGAACTCCGGCAAATTCAACATGTTCAGAAATGGCATAGGCAACAATTTCGCCATTCCTTGCAACAGCATCGATCTCCACTTCCTTTGCCTCCTGGATGAATTCGGAAACAACTACCGGATGTTCTTTGGAGACATTGGCAGCCAGTGTCAGAAAATATTCAAGTTCACTGTTATTTGAAACCACGTTCATGGCCGCCCCCGAAAGAACATAGGAAGGTCGGATGAGCAAGGGAAAGCCAACCTGCGATGCAAACGCATAGATTTCATCCAGGTTTGTCATCTCCTGCCACCGTGGCTGATCAATGCCGAGCTGGTCGAGCATCGAAGAAAACTTGTGACGGTCCTCCGCATTGTCAATGTCAACCGGCGATGTTCCAAGGATGGGAACCTGCTGCTTGTACAAACGCATGGCCAGATTGTTGGGGATTTGCCCCCCCATGGAAACAACCACCCCTTTTGGGTTTTCCAGTTCCACAATGTCCATCACCCGTTCGAACGAGAGTTCATCAAAATAAAGCCGGTCGCAAATATCGTAATCGGTACTAACCGTTTCGGGATTATAATTGATCATGATCGACCGGAAACCTGCTGATTTCACAGTATTCAGCGTGTTCACACTGCACCAGTCAAACTCAACAGAACTGCCAATGCGGTAAGCCCCGGAACCAAGAACAATCACATTCAACCGGTCATCAGAAAATGTTACATCGTGTTCATCGCCATTGTAGGTAACATAGAGATAGTTGGTTTGAGCCGGATATTCTGCTGCAAGGGTATCAATATTTTTCACATATGGGATGATTCCCAAGGATTTACGGTACGAACGCACGATCAGCATATCCAATTCAATTTCACTTTTTTCTCGTTTTCCTACCAGCCGGGCCAGTTGAAAATCAGAAAAACCCATGCGCTTCGAATCACGCAGAAGCATTGGTGGAATTGATGTCAGTTCATTGATGGAGGTAAGTTCAATTCCGGTATCATAAATATTTTTTAGCCGGTAAAGAAACCATTTATCAATGCGGGTGAGTTCCCAGATGCGGTCGACCGAATACCCTTCGGCAAAGGCCTGCGCAATCACAAAAATGCGCGTGTCAGTCGGGTTTGCCAGCTCCTGCTCCAGGTTTACCACCCGAAGCTCCTTGTTTCCGATAAACCCATGCATTCCCTGTCCGATCATCCTTAAGCCTTTCTGGATGGCTTCCTCAAAAGTGCGCCCGATGGACATGATCTCACCCACGCTTTTCATGCTGGAGCCTATCTGTTTTGAAACCCCGGTAAATTTACTCAGGTCCCATCGCGGGATTTTGCAAACGATGTAGTCAAGGGAAGGTTCAAAACAGGCGGTAGTCACTTTGGTGACAGAATTTTTCAACTCATGCAGCCCATAGCCTAATCCGAGCTTTGCTGCCACGAAGGCCAGCGGATAACCCGTTGCTTTGGAAGCAAGCGCTGATGATCGTGAAAGTCGAGCATTGACTTCAATGACTCTGTAATCTTCCGATTCAGGGTTGAGAGCATACTGAATATTGCATTCTCCAATAATTCCAAGATGGCGGATCACTTTGATGGAAAGTTCACGAAGCTTGTAGTATTCAATATTGGTAAGTGTTTGTGACGGTGCAACTACAATACTCTCTCCGGTATGGATGCCCAGCGGATCGAAATTTTCCATGTTGCATACCGTGATGCAGTTGTCGTATTGATCTCGCACTACCTCATATTCGATCTCTTTCCAGCCTTTGAGCGATTCCTCAACCAGTATCTGGCCCGAATAGGAGAAGGCATTGGCGGCCAAGGCCTCAAGTTCCTGCTCATTGGAACAAAACCCGCTACCCTGCCCACCAAGTGTATATGCTGCCCGGATGATCACCGGGTAACCAATGGCCACGGCGGCAGTCTTAGCTGCAGAAATATCATTCACCGCAAAACTTTTAGGCGTTCCCACTGCAATATCATGCAGCATTTTGGAAAAAAGATCCCGGTCTTCGGTTTGAATGATCGTTTCCACCGGGGTTCCGAGAACCTTAACCTGATATTTTTCAAGAACTCCGGATTTATATAAAGCAACGCCGCAGTTGAGCGCTGTTTGCCCGCCGAAAGCCAGCAATATTCCATCGGGGCGCTCCTTTTCAATTACCTTTTCAACAAACTGCGGAGTGACTGGCAGGAAAAACACCTTATCGGCTATGTCCTCAGAAGTTTGGATGGTGGCTATGTTCGGGTTTATCAGAACGGTAACAATTCCTTCTTCTTTGAGCGCTTTCAGCGCCTGGGATCCGGAATAGTCAAATTCGCCGGCTTCACCGATTTTCAGGGCTCCGGAACCCAGCACAAGTACTTTATTTATTTTATATATCATGTGGAATTCCGGCTTTATATTTCCTGACCATGTTTATAAAATCGTTGAACAAAAATCTTGTATCCGTTGGGCCGCCTGATGCTTCAGGGTGAAATTGGGTTGAAAAAAATGGTTTGGTTTTGTGGCGGATCCCCTCGTTTGTCTGGTCATTGAGATTGATAAAAAGTGGTTCCCAGTCATCACCAAGTGTTGCATCATCCACAGCAAAACCATGATTTTGTGAGGTGATATAGGCGCTGTTCGTGCCAATCCTCAGCACCGGCTGATTATACCCGCGGTGTCCATATTTTAACTTATAGGTTGAAGCGCCACCTGCCAATGAAAGTAACTGGTTTCCAAGGCAAATTCCGAAGATGGGTCGGTTCTGCAGGATAACCTTCCGCAAATGGTGAATGGTGGCAGAACACTGCATCGGATCGCCTGGTCCGTTTGAGATCACGAGTCCGTCGTATTCCTCCCGGGTAAAATCGTAATCCCATGGAACCCTGATCACCGTTGCACCGAGGCCGAGCAGACAACGGATGATGTTATTTTTAACACCACAATCAACAAGCATAATCCGAATATCTTCTGACACCGCTGAATCTGTGGGGGTCACGTTGAGCGTGCCCGGGGAGGAATTGGTTCTGTTGTATACCTTAGGTTCCTTGCAACTCACCATCCGTACCAGGTTTTCCCGGTTGGGATCGTAGATTTCAATTTCGGAAAAATCTTGTTGAACAAGTTTTCCCAGCATGGTACCCCGTTCCCGCAACAGCTTTGTCAGGGCGCGGGTATCAATTCCGCAAATCCCGGGGACATTGTGTTCCTTTAACCAGTCAGAAAGGCTCTCTAGCGCATTCCAGTGGCTGTATTCGGCAGAATAACTTGCTACGACCAGCCCCGAGATATGAACCTGATCGGACTCGAAATATTTTGAAAGATGTTCCTTAATCACCCGTCCGGGCACCCCGTAATTACCAATAAGCGGGTAAGTTAATACCAATATCTGGCCTTTATAGGATGGATCTGTAAGGCTTTCGGGGTATCCGGTCATCGCTGTATTGAACACAACTTCACCTGCTGCAGCAGTTTGCGCCCCAAAGGACTGTCCGGTAAACCGGGTTCCATCATCCAATATCAGTTGCGGCATGAAACAGCTATTTTACGATGGAGGTTGCTATATTCGGACTCAGGGGATTTACTTCAACAGATCGGGTCATTGGTATCACAACCAGATCCATATCTTCCAAAGGTATTGCCCCTAATAAAACCTGATCTCCCAGTACCAGGGCCCCTGCAAAACCGATACGGTTCCTGAACCTAATTTCCAGAGGTCCAACATAGGGAACCAGCCTTCTGGAACCATCGGCCAGTGTGATTTCTTTTTTATCCAGTTCTTCAAGCTCCAACTGTATCCTGACGTGCTCAGGGATGCAAAGATGAACTGAGCCTGTATCAGCCAAAGCTGAGACAGACACTTCGCAAAGCTCCGGTTTACGCGGATTCTTCAAAATCAGAGATGCATTGACCAGTCCCATTGATTTTTTTTTCAAAGGTACATAATCTGCGTAAATCTGCGTAAAAATCAGCGCAAATCTGCGAGAAACAAAAAGCCGTGCTAATGGTACGACTGAAACTACTTTACCCCGGTTGCGTCAGGTGAAGAAAGTTCCAGAAACAGGAATTTAGTCTCATATGGTCTGAAAGCCAGCCAATGTCCATAATAAGTTGATTCAGGTTTTGCTCTCTTGTTCCAGATTTTCCGGATGGGTTCTTCCAGCACATTCACCTCAGTAGCCGACACAGCATTGACTGCTTGTGCAAGAGTTATCGATGACAGTGCCAGAAATTCGATAGGTATCGAATCCATCCTCCCTTCTGTTTCACGCAGTTGCATCACAATCCCCTTGTGATCGGCTGACGGGTGGGTGGAAATCAGCGCAAGGTGGTTATCTGCACTGGCAAAGAACGACCTTGGCAGGAGGATCGTATCTGGTTTTACGGATGCCGGAAAAACCCTGTACAGGAAAGGAATCCGGTTTTCCATCCCAAACCTGGTAGCCAGGGTGTTGGATGGATTATCAACTGATGAAATCTGATACGTCCATTTGAGCTCGCCCTCCTGGCTTGCCAGGAAATTTGTTGTCCAGTAATTGTTTAAAACCCACGAAAAGATAGAACCAGAGGCCGGATATTCCATCCTCCCCTCCCCCCCGTGGGAGGGGTTGGGGGTGGGACTTCCAACTCTCAGGAACTTTCCCAGGTTGATGTCTCCCAACTGAACCAATGGAATTTCAGGGGAAACAAATATGATCTGGCCACTGTCATTGCGCAAGGCAACAAAATTCTGGATCCCGGTCCAATCGGATGCGGATCCTTCAATCTGATCCTTCCCCGGGATCATGGTTCCGCCCGCCACTTCAACAACATGATGGCTTTGATTCAGTTTGAAAGGAAACGACACATAAACGCCTTCAGGGTCAGTAACGGAAAGTTTTTTCATTGAATAGCAGAACTCTATCTTTTTTTCATGATTGTATAACCTGATTTCGCAGCGAATTCCAGAAGGATCTGCACATTCATCCATCCGTCCGGTGAGGGTGATGCTTTGCCATACCTGTCCCCGGCGAATATCGCTCACCCTGACGTCACGCCAGGATTTGCGGGTAAATTCGTCAAGTTTATGCTGTTCGAGTTGCCCCCGGTTTTTACCGAGACGTTCATAAATAACCTCTCCGGGAGTGTATTTCGCCTTGTCGTCAATCAGTTCCCGCTTCCATTCCTTGTCAAACAATCCGGTTATCCTCCCACTGTTCGCATCAACACTCAGCCGATAGAAATCATTTTCCAACACTCCGCTGAAAGGTTTTTCCTGCGGATTCTCCCTGGGTTCAGGTTCTACCACAATTCGATATAGACGGTACCCCAGGGCTGGCAAATCTTTAACATGAAGCATCCACCAGGTTCCCTCCTCAC
>JBAXFM010000028.1:0-27728 GCA_037139855.1 Bacteroidota bacterium | reverse complement strand
GGTCAGCGACCAGGCAGTATCTTGGAGATCATATTTCTTTTTGAAATAAATGATCCCGATATTTTTTGCCCAGTAGAAGTCATACGCATATTTATCCGAATTCTGTAACCGGCACCTGGTATGAATCACATTGGTATATTTATTTCCATTCAGGCGATAGATGAGAAGTTTTTCAACAAGCGTATAGGTGTATATACCCGGAACAGAATCACAGACGACAGAATCCAACAACGACTTTTGCGTCAGGGCGATCATCTCCTGGAATTTCGGCAAACGAACAGTCAGCGCATTGCCATTTTCACCCCCGGCCAGGCTAAACTGTATAAACATCTTACTGCTTACGAAATACCAGTTGTATTCATGGAAACCGTTGTAGTAATTTTCCTTGTTATAATACAATCCATGTTTGTAAAAGGTACAATCAGCGCTCTGCGTTTTTTCATTCCGGTAGACCCAATAACTGCCCGGCTGAAACATCGTCCATTGTTTACATTCAGGTGAAAGGAGGTAATTGGGATTTTGCACAATGACAGGGTTTGGATCTTCTCCTTTTTTACAACTTATCAGCAGTAACAGGAAAAATGAAATGACAAGAATGGAGTAGATTTTCATAAATCATGTTATTGAACGATTTTATACCGAACCAGGCTCCAGGTCGTATCAGATTGCTCTTTGTACATCCTTAGTTTGATGATACCTGTATTTTTTGCAAAATGGGCTTCAGTAACCAGGGAATCGCCCATATAATTAATCCACTCATGACACAGGTCATACACATTGGTGAAAATTTTTCCATGAATGGTATCCTGAGGATAAACCTGCTTTACACCATAATTTTCGATTACTTCATACCGCCTGTATTCAATGAATTGGGGATGTATCAATAGTCCGTATGAAAAAGAAATATCCTCCATCCCTGTGGAATTAAGCGGAATTGAAAGGGTCGCTCTGTCGGAAGTTACAATTGATCTTTCCATTGTCGCCACAGATGACATTGACTTAAACAGAGGTCCGGAACAACTACTGGTTATTACTTCAAAATGCCGCTCAGTATCGCTGGAACCGTTTCCACCCTTGACATACTGCCCGGTGTAAACACTGGTTACATAGGTACAATCCTGTATCCCGGTTTTTTCATTTAAATAAATCCAGTAAGTACCTGGCTGGTAAACAACCCATTGCTTAAAATCATCCGGTATGGTGTAATATTCAGGATCGTGTTTTGTACAGCCCTGAAGCACATATAATAATGGCATTACCAGGAGCCAAAAAGTGATTGTCTTGAACATATATGGATGCTAAATGCATTCAAAGGTACGTTTTTAAACAATTCAAGAACTTTTTCTATCTTTACCTCGCAAAACTTCCAATGTTAATTTTCTGAGAAATGAAAATCACTTTTTACGGCGCTGCCGGCGGAGTTACCGGAACTGCTTATTACTGCGAATCTTCTGCTTCCCGGATCATGATCGATTGCGGGATGTTCCAGGGCGGAAGACGTGATGAATCAAGAAACAAAGCGGCCCCTCCGGTCAACTATGCCACCCTTGATGCCATTGTACTCACCCATGCCCATCTCGACCACTGCGGCCGGTTGCCGCTCGCCGTGAAGGCAGGATACCGCGGCCCGATCTTCGGCACTCCTGCCACCCTCGACCTGGCGGCACTCGTGTTGCGCGACTCCCTGAAAGTGCAAACCAGTGACCTTGAAAAACTCAACCGGATGCTTGTGCGGAATGGCAAATCAAAAATTAAACCTCCGTTCGAAGAAGTTGATGTGGAGGGGGCCATTTTTCAGATGAAACCACTGCCCTACCACGATCCCTTCACGGTAGCCAGCGGTATGGAAATTATTGTTGACGAAGCAGGGCATATCCTCGGATCAGGCAGCCTGAAACTGACGGTAACAGAGGGAAAAGGGAAAAAATCCGTGATCTTTTCCGGTGATCTCGGGGCAGCCGGGATGCCCATTGTTCGTGATCCGGAACCTTTCAGGGAAGCCGACATGGTCATCATGGAATCCACCTATGGCGACCGCGATCACAAGCTTTTACAGGATACCATTGATGAAACCATTGCGATCATCAAAGGCGCTTTGCATTCAAAAGGAAAAATCCTGGTCCCCTCATTTGCCATCGGTCGCACCCAGGATATTATCTATTATATTGAACAGGCTTTCAGAAAAGGCGGGTTGCCTCGATTCCCCATTTATATCGACAGCCCGATGGCCATTGAAGCATCGAGAATTTACATGAGTCATCCTGAACTTTTTGATGACGAGATGAAGGAGTTCATGGGCAGTGGCGAGCCGGAATTAGACAAGGGGTATATCCGCCCTACCCAAACAGCAGAAGAGTCAAAGCATCTCAACGAAGTACAGGGACCTTGTATGATCATTGCCGGCTCTGGCATGTGCAATGCGGGCCGCATCAAGCACCATCTTCGCCACAATTTGTGGAAATCTGAAACCTCGGTGCTTATTGTTGGCTACCAGGCCGAGGGAACCCTGGGAAGAAAACTGGTAGACGGGCATCAATCCGTTTCCATTTTTGGCGAACGGATTGTGGTCAGGGCGCAGATCCACAAACTTGGAGGATTCAGCGCTCATGCCGGCCAGACTGATTTGCTGAAATGGTTTAATGTACTGGCCCCCGACCGGCCCAGGGTTGTGCTGACACACGGCGAAGAAAAAGCCAGGATTCCCCTGGCTGATATCATCCGCCACCGGTATGGGCTTACCCCTTATTTACCTAACTATGGAGACAGTATCGTATTATAACCCCACGCTTCAGCGTGGGGACATTCCCCAATACCTATGAAAAACACCTTCCGTCGTACAAAAATCGTAGCCACCATTGGCCCGGCAAGTAGTTCACCCGAAATGATCAGGTTGCTGATAGAAGCCGGCATGGATGTAGCCCGGCTAAATTTTTCCCATGGAAAATATGAAGATCACGCTGAGGTGATCAAATCACTCCGGAAAATTTCGGATGAACTGAACAAACCCGTTACCATCATGCAGGACCTCCAGGGTCCGAAGATCAGGGTCGGCCAGCTTCCGGGTGGAAAAATCAACATCTTCAAGGGGGACATCATCACCTTGCTGCCACAGGATGACTATCAGTTTGCTGAAGCCACGATCCCCATCGATTACCCCTATGTGGCTGAGGAGGCCAAACCAGGGATGCAGGTATTGCTTGCGGATGGGTTGTTCGAACTGGAAGTTACGGAGATCAAAGGAAGCAATGTGTTATGCCGGGTTGTTGAAGGTGGGTGTCTGACCGACCATAAAGGGGTGAATTTTCCCAACCTGAACCTCCGTCTCCCATCCCTTACCGAAAAAGACATCCGCGATCTTGAATTCGGGCTTTTACAGGATGTTGACTGGGTCTCGCTCAGCTTTGTAAGGTCAGCAGCTGATGTGATCGCCCTCCGGAATCTGATCACCGAAAAAGGATACCAGAAACCAATTATTGCTAAAATTGAAAAGCCCCAGGCCATCGACCACCTGGAGGAAATTGTGGAGACAGTGCAAGGTATCATGGTTGCCCGGGGGGACCTGGGCGTTGAGATGAGTCCCGATAAGGTTCCAATGCTACAGAAGCGCATCATCGAGTTATGCAACCGCAGCGGAAAAACGGTGATTACCGCTACTCAGATGCTTGAAAGCATGATTCATGAACCCAGACCAACACGGGCTGAAGCAAGCGATGTTGCCAATGCCATTATTGATGGTACCGATGCCATCATGCTATCGGGAGAAACCGCCATGGGCGACTTCCCGGTAAAAGCCGTTGAAATGATGGTAAAGATTGCCCTGGATGTTGAATCAAAGATCGAATTCAAGACCTACCCGCCTGTTGACCATTCAGATATGATGGCCCTCAGCCGTGCGGCCAACCAGATGGAGATTGTAATTAACCCTGCCTGTATTGTGGTTCTCACCACAAGTGGCCGGAGCGCCAGGTTCATTGCTGCAGAGCGCCCGCACTCCCCTGTATTCGCTTTTACAACACATCTTACGGTGTACCATGGATTGAATTTATTGTGGGGAATCAGACCGATTTTTATAGAGGAACATCCTGACACCTTCGAAGAAATGGTATCCATAGCCGAAAACAACCTTTTAAGCAGAAATCTTGTAAAATACGGGGATAAAATCCTTTTGCTTGGCGGTATCCCTGCACATGCATCCGGAGGAACAAACTTCATCAAGGTTCATACGATTCGCGAAGCAGGAGTTGACAGTTCATTCAAATAATTTAACTTTGTTTAAAATTTCAAACTATATGAGAAAAATATTCTATCTGATTGCGATTTTTATTTGTTTTCACCCGATGTTAAATGCCCAGAGTGTTGAAGTAACTCCATTTGGCGGGTATGTATTTCCGGGAACCATGCAAGCCGATGGCGGTGATGTCAGGTTTCGTGGCAATGCACAATATGGTGGCATGATCAGCATCGGTGTAAGCCGCGTGATGGATGTCGACCTGATTTACAACCGCATCGATACCAAAGCCGAGATAAACCTTTACAATTGGAACAACAGCTACAATTATGATGTGGTTCCCGTGAGCATCAATTATATGATGGTCGGTTTCACCAAGAATTTCAGGGTTAACCCGGTTGTTTCACCTTTTATTGGCATGAGCCTGGGTGCAACCCTGTTTTATCCAAAGGAGCAGGACAATCATAATTACCAGGATGCATGGTTTTTTGCCGCCGGATTAAGTGGTGGCGCCAAAGTGTATTTCAGCAAACGGGTTGGCTTACGCCTTCAGGCCCAGATGCTTGTACCAGTCCAGGGATCAGGATTTTATTTGTTTGCAGGCACGGGTGGTTCCGGTGGCGGGGTTTCCGTGTACTCAACGCTCGTACAGTTCGGATTTACCGGAGGGTTGATCTTCCGGCTGGGAAATATTCCTTCAACAACATCCAACCAAAGAGTAACCTACTAAACAACTGTTATTTACTGGCAGGACCAGTTGCAAGATCAGTTGATGAAAACGGATCTGGATTATTCGCCAAATTTATAGCTCAAACCAGCATTGATGATGGAGTTGGTACCAACACCAAATTCACCAAAGAAACTGAATGCACGTCCAACCCGAAAGCCGAGCAGCGTTAACTGGGCGGCAGGGAGTAACTTCTGCCCCTTGGAGCTCGAAGGGTTTGCGTTGACATCATAGGTTTTCTGGTAATAATCCATGGTTACCCCCATCCCGATACCGGAATACATGCAAAACGAAGGCTTGTTAAGATAACGGAAACGTACGTTGGCAATTCCCTGCCATAAATTATCGGTCATTTCATCGTTATAGGATGTATTATAGGGATAATTATCGTAATTAATCGTGGAACGGCTGATTTGGGTATAGCTCAACTGGAAACCCACAGAAATAACTTTATTCAGTGATCTGGCAAATCCAACCAGAAAGGTTCCCGACATGCTGTTGGCCTTCATACTTTCGTTGGTAATAAAGAAAAAAACTGTCCCGGTACCATAGGAAATATAAAAGTCATTGCAAAGGTCTGACTGATCATTCTTCAAATTTTTCGCTTTGGCATTGTGGTCCTGGCCAAAAGTGAAAACGACTCCTGAGAAAAGAAGTATCAGGGTAATAAGGATCATCTTTTTCATGGCATTTTTTTTTAGGTTTGGGTCTGTTAAAGGTAAAGGCACAGGTAAGCAGCATCCGCTGCAATGCGAAGCTTAAACTTTTTATCCTTTGGAACTATAAACAAATCAAACGGTTTATACTCTTTCCATTCCTGTTCATCAGGCAACTGAACTACCATCTTCCCTGAAATTACAGTCATGTGCTCCACCGTGGAGGTTCCAAATTCATATTCCCCCGCAGCCATTACACCCATGGTTGCCGGGCCCTCCGGAGTAGAAAAGGCGATGGATTTCACCTTGCCGTCAAAGTATTCGTTAGTCTTAAACATAAAGTATCATTTAGAAAATCAAAAGTACAAACAATTTATGATTGTTAACCGGATAACAGAGATTTATTTAACAAAAAAACCCAGGACACCAGTCCTGGGTTTTCATTAAATTCAAGAATTCAGTTTAGCGAACAATGAGAACCAATCCTACCTTTAAATTCAACATCTGTAAATTGTTGGAGGTTGTCTCATACAAGTCAATCTTGTTTGTTGTCCATTTGTAATTGAAGGCAACCAACGCACCCCAGCTGGCGTAATTACCAAATTTGATCAGGGCACCCACTTCGGGTGTCAGAGAGAAATCCCACCGGGTTTTGTACACATCATATTCCTGAACCATCAGATGATGTTCCATATAGTCGCCGCCAATACCCAATCCGATATAAGGTGAAACCATTTTTTCGGGCATAAGATGATAGGCAATGACTGCCTGAAATGGGACCATCCAGGTAAAACGGTAATTGGTCGCATTAATGGCAATACCCAGGTCGGGAATGGTAAAGGTTTCATTGTCATAAATCTGACTCACCCTTTGCCAACTGATATTCCAACCGGCAGTCAGCCCTCCCTGAACCAGGTAGCGTCCGCCAAGGTCAAAACCTGCAGGACTGGCATTGCCAACCCATTTGTTGAAATCGCCCATGGTGAAGGTGGTGTTCCATGAGAAAGTATAGTAGGAAGATGGCTTGAAACCCAAACCAGCTGGTTCATTTTGAGCCTGCATGGCAACAGCCGACAGGATTAATATGCTGAAGATGAATATTAGTTTTTTCATAACAGTGTCTTTTAGGGTTTTATTGAGCTGTTGTTTGTAACTGTGGCGTCTGGACAAATGCCTGGTGTACTGACCCAGTAATCTCACTTGTTGTGTGAGTTCCGGTGAGGAGACCGCGTACATAGGCGTTCCAGCGCACATAAAGCTTGTTGGAGCCGGCAGTAACAGTCTTCAGATCCACCAGATCAATATTGAGCATTCCTGCTGTGTATGATGAATAATATACAGGGTAATAAGGATAGTACCAGCCATAATAGGGATATCCCCAATAATCATAGGTATAAGTGTAAACATAGGTGTTTTCATAATACACAACCTGTATTCCAAGGTCAGGTTTTGCAGGCGCCACCACAGGGACAAATCCCCTTGCCTGCATGTCTTTACCGACCTGATCCAGCACGGCCATGGCTGTTGAGTTCGTTACCTGAGTGGTGTCTTTATTGGTAATTTTAACGATGGAAGTTACCAACGAATAGGTTCTGAAACTGTTAAAATTAACCTTGGTGTCATACTGGGTTATTACTGCCAGATCTTCAAGCAGCCTGTCGGAAGATGGCGGATACTTGGTGCATGAGGCCAGCATCAGACCAGCGCCCATCAATAAAAGAATAAGTTTCGTTTTCATAAGTTTAGTTTTTGTTGAGGCAAAGATAATTATTTGATTGTTTTTTTAATAACAAATATTTAAAAAACATGTCGAAATATTATTATTGGTAAAATACAAAATGGTAAAATGGATTGCTACCTTCCATTTTACCATTTTGCCTTTTACAATTTCAGATTTATTGATTCACAATCATCTTCTTCACAACCTGACAGCTGCTGTTGCGGATCACAACCGTGTACATGCCGGTGGCGGCAGGACGGATATCAATGACCTGGTCTAATTTGCCGTTCACCCGGATGCTTTTCACTTCATGAATTCTCACGCCCAGGTTGTTGTATAGGGTGATGGTAAACAGTTCCTCTGAAGGGCTCACCATTGAAACCGTGAACCGGCCGTCATTTGGCACCGGGTAGATGTTGAAGTTACCGGTTTGGAGTTCCTGTTGGCCAACCATCAATACGTACATCCTGACAGATGGATCAGAACTGCATGCGCCCTGGCTTACCACGCACCAGTACCAGCCTGTCTGGGTGGCGGTGTAGGTTTGTGAAACAGCGCCCGGGATCATATTTCCGGCGCCTCCCTGGGATACAGAATAATACCACTGGTTCCCGGAGGCAGCGCTGCTGCTCAGTACAACACCGTTCACCGAAACCGTCGGGGCAGTCGGTACAGCATTCACTGCTACTGCAAAGGATGGGGAAACGATGCCGTTGCCGCAGGAGTTTGTACCGGTTACAGTTATGTTTCCGGATACCGCTGATGTGCCGAAGTTAACGGTAATAGCATTCGTTGTTGCACCGGAAGCAAGGGTTGCACCGGACGGAACCGTCCAGGTATAACTGGTTGCGTTGGCAATGGCAGTTACGGAATAGGCAACACCATTGCTACCCTTGCATACGGAAGCTGTGCCGGTGATTGCACCGGATGCGGCAGGCAAGGCGGTCACTGTAACCGGGAAGTTGGGTGAGGCGGTTCCGTTCCCGCAAAGGTTGTTTCCCATAACATTAATGTTCCCTGATGCTGCATTGGCTGCATAGTTCACTGTGATATTGGTAGTACCGCTGCCAGTGGCGACGGTTGCACCTGCAGGCAATGTCCATACATAATAACCGGCGCCGGTAATGGGGGCACATGAATAGGCGACACCCTGGGCGCCTACGCAGATGGTTGAAGTTCCCGTAATGGCTCCGGCAGCGCCGGGTGTACCATTAACAGTTACAGCGTAGCTTGTTGGTGCAATGGCTGAACAACCGTTAGCATTTGAATAGTTGACACTCACAGTTTGAGCGCCGGTTGCAGTCCATGTTACCTCGATGGTATTGGTGCCTTGTCCTGCGGAAATTGTTCCTCCGGCGGATACGGTCCAGACATAACCGGTCATGGATGATTCAGTAGAATACTGGATGTACCCGGAGTTGGCGCAAATGCTGTTCTGTCCGGAAATGGTGGGTGTAGTGATTGCATTGACCGTAACATTCAACACGGTGGGTGAAGGAGCGGCACAGAGGGCAGCGTTGGTATAGTTTACACTCACCGTTTTGGCGCCTGTTGTCGTCCAGGTCACCGTAATGGCATTGGTGCCGGCACCTGCTGTGATCGTTCCTCCGGTGGATACGGTCCATATATAATTGGACATCCCGGCCTGGGTGGAGTAGGTATTGTTGGTATAGGAAACGCATGCCGTGGCTGAGCCTGTGATGACAGGCGCCGGGGAAGCATTCACCGTTACATTGTAAACTGCTGGCGTTGAAGCCGAGCAGCCGAAGGTATTGTTATAATTTACATTGACGCTCTGGGCACCGGCCGTGTTCCAGGTTACGGTAATGGAGTTTGTTCCGGCACCGGAGGTGATTGTTCCGCCTGCCGAAACATTCCAGAAGTAGCTTGAATTACCGGATTGAGTGGTGTATACATATCCGGCGGTTCCAGAACATGCTGTTGCCGGACCGGTGATGGTGATCACAGGCGCCACACAACTGGTGGAAAATACCTGGTCAAGTCCATAGGCCGTTCCTGCGGCGTTCACCCCCACACAACGGAAATGATACGTCGTGTTGATGGCCAGTCCGGTAAGGGCGGAAGAGGATGGTGTCGCGGTCATTCCGCTGGCAGAAGCCGGTATTGCAACCGCTGTATTCCCATAAGCAGTGGTAAGTCCCCACTGGAATGAGATCGTGGTGGTGGCATTGTTGGCGGTAACGGTTCCATTCAGCGTGGCGGTGGTTGTGCCGACCGGATTGGCGAGATTCGTAACCACGGAGGCCAGGATGGTAGAAGTGGTAAAGGTCATGTCATTTCCGTTGGTTGTGCCACTGGATGAAACGCCTTTAGCCCTGTAATGGTACAACGTATTGGGGAGCAGCCCGGTAATGGCAATCGAAACCGGTGTTACGACCGACCCGGTTACTGTGGAAGGTGAAGCGCTGAGTGTTGTACCATAGGAGGTGGTCAGACCATATTCAAAGCTGGCCGCAGTTGAAAGACTGTTGGCATTGATGGTACCATTGAGGGTTGCGCCAGAAGCAGTGATGGCCGTGGCGGCAGTTGTGATAACATCCGGTGGTGAAGGAGCGGTGGTAAAGGTAAGATCATTGCCGTAAACGATCAGTCCCCCGGAAGTTACCCCACGGGCACGGTAGTGATAGGTTGTACCCCCGGTCAGACCGGTAAGTCCGGTACTCATGCTGGTCGGAACTGTGCCTGAGGCAAAGTTGGGGGTCGCAAAGACGGAATTGCCGTATGCAGTGGTTAATCCCCAGTCAAAAAACAGGTTGAAGGTCGTTCCGGCTGCGATGGCACTGCCATTGATGGTTGCAGCGTTGTAAACAATACCCGAAGCAGCAAGGGTGCTGATCAGAGGGTTTGCCGTAAATTCATAGGCTCCAATATCTGGTGGATTGGTGCGGTTTACATTGTTGATATCCGTAGGCACCAGGGGTACATATGCTCCGGCATGCGGCATGGCAGTTGTAGTTGGCAACAGGTTGGTTTGCGCTGTGAACAGTGGGTTAACCGTCAGTGAGGCAGCTTCCTGGCCGGTATATAACTGCCATGAGGCCAGTGTCGGGAAAAAGACCTGGGCTCCGGTACCGTTGGTATATTGCTGGGCAATCTCACCATCATACCCGTCGATGAAGTAATCATTGTTGTCAATGATAGAGAACATGGCGGAAGGGTTCAGGCTGATGATGATTCCAAAAGCCATGCCATAAGGCGAACCCGGCAAGGTGGTTGGCACTGTTGCATTGCGCAGGATGTTGTTGCGTACTTCAAAATTCCCTCCTGTTGCCTGGTAATAAAATCCGAGACATGCGGAAGAGGCATCATATTGTGTTGAAAGCCAGGGGCCTGTCAGGTTAATGGAATTATGAATGATCTTGACATTTCCGCCTGAACGGAAGAACATCCCGTAGGTAATATTCTGCCCGGCTCCCGGATTGATACCCGGTGCCTTGATGTCGTAAATGGAATTATCTGAAATCTCGGTGACGGTAGACGCATCTGATGCATACCAAAGGCCTGTGGCACCCCAGCCATCGTCGGAATTGTGATAAAAATCATGGATCCTGTTTTTCCTGATCTTGGTATAGGTGGAACCTGTACCAATATTCACACCTGTCTGGCCGCTATTCAATGATCCGCTAAAGGGACCCATGATGTCGTTGCCACTGACCAGCGTGTTGTCGGCATAGGTAATATAGACCCCCATGCGGGATACGGCTTCAGCATCCAGCGGGGAACCGATGATGTTGTTTGTGATCTGGCAATTGTGGGTGATCGCCGTAGCTGACCCCGAAATGGTAATTGCGTCAAAAGCACCATTGATGTTGTTGTTGTCGATGATGAAATTATCGTATCCCCCGCCCGTGGTGGAGAACTTGATATTCACGATGGTGATAATCGACGAATTGACCGGTGTGCCTTTGATGATGCAGTTCTTGATGGTTACGTTGGTGGCAGGATCGGTTCCGAAATTGCAAAGCGCCTGGATACCGTAAGCACCCGTCGTAGTACTGGTATTCTGGATCGTGAGGTTCCTGGTGCTGGTTCCATTGTTCGAACCGTCGATGACCATGTAATCAAACCCGCTCAGGTGCAGCAGACCATTGCCGCCGGCAATCGAGGTGACAAGCGCCGGGGAAGCACCGGTATTCGGCTTGATGGTCAGCAGATTCTGAGCGCTTGATCCCGGGTTCGTCGTAAGGATGATCGGGTAAGTTTCGGAGGGATAGGCGGCATCGTCCAGAATCAGCGTCAATGGTCCGTTGATGTACTTTGCATTGATATCGTTTACTGCAGCGGTGAGTGTAGGGTAGTCCTTGCCAACCCCCACATGGTAGGTTCCCGAAATCCCGGCAAGCACGGTATAGGTGTAAGGTGTTGACGGCGCGTTGACGGCGGCCGGAGGATTTGCGGTGAATCCACTGATGCCAATCCACGGATAGGCTCCTACATTCGGTGTTGCAACAATGTCCTGGGCTGCTACATAATAGGATACAATATCCCCAAGGGTCGATCCGGCGCCAAGCGTGAACGAATAGGTATTCCCTGAAACAAAGGTTCCCTGGGCTGCCTGGTATGAACCTGCATTGATTTTCCAATATAGTACCGGCAAGCCAATTCCTGAGACCGGAACGCCTGTTCCGTCGGTAATGGTGGCTGTTAAGGTTCTGGAATTTCCAAGGATGATATTGTTAAAGTTATTCCCCAAAGGAGTATAAACAATTGACGGTGCTGTAAGGTCATTCGGCATTCCTCCTACTTCGTCGGCACCCATGTCGGGGGCATGAGGGGGATATGAAGCATTGATCGGGTATCCTGTGTTCGGGTATCTGGGATCACCATCAAAGTCAGTGGTCACGGCAACAGGAGAACTGACAACAGTTCCACCCGACTCACATTGCGTTGCCACATTGTTTTTCAAATGAACGTTGCAAGCTGAGGAAGCAATATTGACGAACGGAGGAAGTTCGGTAACCGACTGTAATTCCCTCTGGCTTACCCTTGTTTTAAAGGCCGCCAGGGTCTGGTCGCTGTTGGTACCGTCAAAGAATATCAAATTTGAAACTCCCGGGTTGCCTGCGTAGAAATTATTATAATTGGATGATCCCAGATAATTGGTGTAGGTAATTGAAGAGAAACGCATGGCAACCGTTTTACCCAAACCGGATGGAACGGAGTTGTTAACCAATATATTGTTTCTCAGATCCATGCCCGAACTCGTGTTGAAATACAAGGCCGAAGTACCAAAATTGGCGGCACTGGATGAAGCATTCAGAAAGACCGTGTTATGGTAGATGCCAACTGGTGAACCGGCACTGAGATATATCCCGTTAATGGAATTATAGGCAGAGGCGCCCGATAAACCCGCAGGTGTCCGGAGATCCGCAATCATATTGTTGTAAATATTCGTCGGGATACCGCTGGATGATGTCAGGTATATCCCATACATGTTACTCCCGGCTGTCAACCCCTCAATGTTCTGGATGGAGTTCCTGTAAACACTGGTAAGGCCTGAGTTGGCGGTTACATTATATAGGTATAAGCCATAAAAAGTTCCTTCAGCCTTGGTGATATTGGAGATCGTATTGCTGTAAATATTTCTTGTTGCGATATCAAGAGATGCCTGGAGGCAATAAGTACCCCCGTTTGAAGCCACGATGTTATTCGTCACACTGTTGTTGTACATGTTCAGCAAATTGCCGGTGCCGGTGTTCGCCATGAAGTAGGTAGCTCCGCCACCGTTCACCGACTGGATTCTTGAGTTTCCGGTAACCAGGTTGTCGTGAAAACTGACCGTAGACATGATGGTGGTGGACAAGGTACTGTATAAATAATTAATACGTCCGGTTGCCGTTACCCCTGTTGCCCCGATTACATTGTTGCTGACCGTGTTGCCATAGATGTTGGTTGTTACACCCAGGTTTAAAAGTTGCATCAGATAGACATTACCGGTTGTGAGCGTCGGGTATGTACAATTCGCTACCGTATTGTTGTAGATATTAACCGTATTCGTCGTCCCGCTGGCTCCCATTTCACAATAAACCGGGTAGAATGCATTCGTTCCGGTACCGGAGAACTGCATGCTGACCGAATTGCCATAGAGGTCATAACTGGCATTTTTTGCTGTTGTCAGGAATATACCGTAATGGGTATTGGTACCTCCCATGGTGCTGGTAACAATGTTATTGGCGACTTTCAGTGCATTCTGGTAAATTGCATAAATTCCGTATGCAATCACAGAACCTCCACCCACATTGTTGATGATGTTTGCTCCATCCTTGCCTACTTCATTATTCTGATCGTAATAAGCATAAGGAGCAGTTGGATCGTTGTAACCTGAAAGATAAATTCCCCGGTAGCAATTCGAAATTGTATTGCTGAATATTTTCAGGTTCGAGTTGATCCCGTTGACATCGGCGATCACAAGTTGTGTAACATCTGAAATTGTATGGTTATTCACATAGATCCCAGTGGTGGTGGTGACGGTTTTGTTCAGGGTCACCGTACAATTTTTAATGGTGGTATTCCGTACACCGTTGATGGCAGATGCTTTCAAAATGGCATAGCCCCATTCGATACTGCCAGTGGTTTCCTGCACATCGATCGCGTCGAAGGTGGTGTAATCGGTGCCCGACAAGCCAATGATGAAATCCATGGTACCCGGGGCAACAGACGCACCGGTAATAAGAGGATTGGCCCCTGCACCGCTTTTCTGGAACACAATTGGATTGGCCAGGGTCCCGGTGGCCGTAATCAATCCGTCGGTAGGTGCAGCAAAGGTTTCTGTATAACCCGCAGCAACATTGAAGGTAACACCACCGGCTCCGACGCCGTAGGTGTTCAGCGCTGTGATCGCCTGGGCAACACTGTTGTAGCTGCCAGGGATGGTTTTTGTTCCTGTAAGTTGCGAAAAGCCGGCATGGGTTATCGCCAGGAATGCAAAAATAAAAAGCAAACTTTTTTTCATGGGTTTTTGTTAAATAATGGTGTTTGTGGTTAGGTGTTATTCTTTATCTGACGTTTTAATGTTATCAATGATCTCCCGGAGAACCCGGTTCTGGAGTTTTTTACGCTCAATAAAGTCATGGATAAAATCCATGTTATCCTGCGACTCGGAATTCAATTCTTCGATCGGTTCCTGATCATCATTGTTCTCGATGTGTTTGTTCTCTTCTTTTTTCATTCTGTTTAAGGTAACATCAGGACATTCCCGAATCGCTTTGCAAATTTCAACCCTCCATAAAGGTTCTGCAAATTAATCGCCTGTACAAAAAAGCACATATGAGGAAAAACCACCTGCACATTACCTGTACACACTTTCATACACTTATATATCAACGCTTTAACATGTCGGAAAATCAAAAGGGCCATCCGGAAATTTCCGGATGGCCCCCAACCAAACACAAAAATTTATGAGAAATCTAAGTGATTATGAACTTTTTTATTATCACTCCGCTTTTTGTGAGCAATATTTGAAATTGATTAACTATGGATTACTTATTCATTAAAATTTTACACATCACCTGTTTTTCTCCTTGTTGAAGGACCAAAATAAACAACCCGCCTGCAACGTTTCCGGGATTAATGTCCGCTTCACCGTTTGCTGGCATTTCCATGGATTTTTTTTCAAAAATCCTCATACCCTTGCAATTAAAGACAGTGAGATCACATACACCAGCATATTGACCTGCAAAATCCAGCCTGATGCTGCCGGTTCCGGGAACCTGGTAAGCTCGCACTTTCAACGGTTCGGGTTCATTAACTCCCTGGATCACGACCTGAATGTTGTTTGATGTATCTGAAGCACAGCCATTCTGCGTAACCACATCCCAATACCAGCCTGAAAGGGTGGCCGTATGGGTCTGTCCGGTGGCGCCGGCGATGAGCGTTCCGTTTCGATACCATTGGTTTCCTGCCGGGATATTGCTTGAAAGCAGGTAACCGTTCAGGGTGATAACCGGTGTGGCCGGGTCGGTGACAGTGATGAAGTTCGCCTTTACCAGGGTGTCGCTCCAGTAGCCGTTGTTCACAACCAGTTTTACATCATAAGCACCAGGTGTATTGTAGGTAACAACCGGGTTCTGATTGTTTGACGTGGAAGGGGTCCCTCCTTCAAAAAACCAGTCATACGTGGAAATATTGCCGATCGACTGGCTCGTAAATGTCACGGAATGTCCTGTGCAAACACCCGTTTGACTCGCAGAAAAGGCAGCCGTGCATGAAGGCATCCGCTTGTACAAGGTTCCCTGTGATCCGCAGATGAACCCTGTGCCATTGGCGGTGAAGATACATTCATAAAGCGCTGCCTGGTAGGGAGATCCGGGAAGGCCATTCACCCAGGTACCACCACCGTTGGTGCTTTCCTCGCCAATCGCCGGAGTTCCGATAACAAAGACATGATCCTGGTTTTGCCATCCGAAGTCATGCCAGATGTCGGTCCCGGCCTGCTGAACCTGCCAGGTTAATCCGCCGTCACTTGTTTTGACAATCAAACCATTGTCGCCACAGGCCATGCCAATGTTGTCACTGAAGAAATCAACACCGGTCATCAGTCCGCCCGGAACGGTAAAAACGTTTGTCCAGGTAAGTCCGTTGTCAACCGATTTTTTAATATGCCCCGCATTGTCAACGAGGAAATACTTATTTCCCGACACATGACAGGCATGCGCAGGAACGCCATTGCTGACACCTGTTGCAGAGGTCCATGAAGTGCCTCCGTTGTTTGTCACATAAACCAGAGGTGCCGTGTTTGTTGCTCCCAGGAGAATGCCATTGTTCGCATCCTTGAAAACCACGTCGGTGAAATAATAAACATCCGGAGTCACCGCAGGAGAAGTCCAGGTATCTCCCCCATCGGTTGTTTTGCCGAAACCGCTCCAGCTGCCCGACAGTTTAGGCCATCCGGCCACAAACCCGGTATTTTCATCCACGAAACAGGAGCCTTCCACCCCCATGTTGGTACCGGTCCATTTTTGAACCCAGCTGGCGCCGCCGTCCGTTGTTTTAAGCACAACACCATTGCCGTTATAGGTCAGTGATTCGCCGGCCATGTAGCCGATCATATCCTGGTTGTTGGGAAAGTCAATCCCACGCATAATATAATTAAATGGCAGGGTCGTCTTGACCCAGGGCGGACCCGACTGGGCATTCAGATTGAGCGAAACACACACACATGTGACACACACGACTAAATATTTAAAACTTTGTTTCATAAAAACAGAATTAAAGAATGCTGAGGAATACTGAAGCAAAAATCAGCATTATTGAATAGAAAAACAAGATTTTTAACTGTACAAAAAAGCACTCCGGGCACAAAATCACCTGCACATTACCTGTACAGATGCGATGACGAAAATGTAAAACACCGATATTGAATTATTTAATCCAGAATCAATGAAACCTGGAGGAAAAATGTTCTCGCAGATTTCCGCGGATTACGGCGCAGATTTTCGCAGAAAAACAGAATAATTGATTGACCACCATCATGCCATTAACCATAAAAAAATCTGCGTGAATCTGCGTGTAAAAATCTGCGCAAATCTGCGAGAAATTTCTGGCCTGCAACGATGGGAATTATTCCGATTGCAACCCAGACTCAGTTGGAGTGTCGTCTGAAGCATTTTCAGGATTTTCTTCTGAAGGTTCCGCGGGGAATATAGCTGATGGCTCCGTGAAAGTTTCCCTCACCCTCCGGGAAACAACAAAATACCGGATGGCAATGCCGGCATAAATGATCCAGGTAATAATTTGCCTGAAATCCTTCATGTTAGACTGTTCAGTAGCCGGGGTGATGTTGAGCCAGGCTACAAGCAGGGTATCAGATACTTGCACGACCGTTATCGCGATGACCAGCAGCGTATAAAACCGTGGAAAACCTGCCCTTCTCTGGTAAAACATGATTGCCGCAAGAATGCTGAATACGAGCAGGGCCATGTTTAGTACCAGCTCAAAAAAGATGATCATGGCTGTGACAAAATTCCGTAAAGTCCCATCCATATCAACAAACATATCCCAGATCTGACTGTTAAAGAAGTCAACACCGAAGAATAGTTGCCAGGTCATCCTGACAGGGGTCAGCGTTATAACAAAGGCAAAGTAAATGAGCCATCCACCGATCTGCCGTGTTTGGAAACCAGGACTATACGCCGGAGTAAAGGGCTTTAAATAGATTTTACGGGCAAAAAAAGATGAAACAGCAACTACAATCAGCGTGACAATCCATGAAAACCAACTGACTTGTTTGCCACCGGCAAGGCTTTCATCATAGGTAAGCCGGTAAGTAAGGTGGTCGCTGACTTCCTGAAGCGCTGCCAGGAACGGTTCCACTTTTTTTGCAGGAACAAAATCTTTCAGCGTCCGGTAAACATGCACAATACTGAGTCGCCGGTCGGCATAATGAATCGTATGGTGATATTGGAAAAATTCTGATCCTCTGTCAATCGCATCATCACGGGCAGTCCATTCCTCAGGAAGCTCAACCACGGTCTGATGTTCATAATCAATCGGATAACCAAGCATATAGGGCATGGTGCGTGGGGGTGATTTCTTGCCCGTGAAAAAAGTGGCAAACGACAATGGATAGAACTCACAAACTAAAACTTTCTGATTGGTATTTGAACGCTTCCACATGGAATCAATACTGTATTGTTCCTCCATTACCAGTGAATTGTCACCACCCCGCTGATCATGAACTACCACGTCACATATTGGCTTTATCGTTGGAAAGAGGGCGCTGTAGAAATTTTGAAATTGCCTGGTAATATCAGCCGGGTTAGTTGTAGCAATTGAACTCCGCTGGTAATCAGCGTCACCACCCTTGTAGATCGTGGTGACTTTCAGCGTTGCCCCTGCTCCTATCCGGTCCAATGTATATTGTTCCCTGACCTTTGTCGATGCATAAGTCGCTGTTGGCAGTGGTGTTAATGATTTTGTTCCTGTTTTCAGGTCGAGCCCAAATTCATAAGCAGGAAAAAAAAGGTGTTCCAGATCGCCTCCCTGGTTGCTGATGGTTGGATCGGCATACCAGATTTTTCCCATGGCAAAGAATCCCGTTACACAATGATTAAATGCAAGGGGTGAAGGTAGTTTTTCACCGAGTACCTTTCCGGTGTTGCTATTTACCAGTATCGGCCATGCATCAATTCCCCGAAGTTTGAGAATCTCGGCCAGGAGAAGAGACTTTGACTTGCAATCGCCGTACAATTGGTTCATCACAGCATTCGGTTTATCGGGCCGGTGGGCATTCATCCCATCCTCGAAACCCAGGTACCGGATCCTGTCCTGGACAAACCTGATCGCCTGCACGATCACAGAATCTGCCGGTTTACGGCATATGATGCCTTCAATTCGCCTTTCCAGTTCCTTTTTCTCAGGATCAGAAACTGTAAATAAATCAAGTCCCCAGGTGGCAATATCCGCCCACGAAGCATAATCTGACATATAAACAGTTTTCACCGGATTATACCAGTATGGGGTATTGATATCCAGGGTAAGTGAGGGAATTTCCTTTGCTTCCCACAGATAGGTTTTTTCGTTGCCAGCGGAAGTGATAACCGGCTGTGCCGCGCCATTCAGGTACTTGAAGTTGAAAAGATGGTCAGATGGAACGATCACCCGGCGAATGAGATGCCGCACCGGGGCAGAAAACTCCATTTGCAGATAATCTGAAAAATGGTCGCCAAAAATCGGGTTATAACCGGTAATGGAATAGGCATATTCGATAATATCGTTTATCCGGATGTCTTTCAGATTAATCAAGGCTGTTTGCATGCCATCATACATATACTGGTCAAGATTCACCTCCCGCTGAATCACCTTGATTTCGTTACTATTGAGCTTGTTTATCACCTTTCCGTCCCGTATTACCTGTAATGTGTGAAAAAGCAGTTTTTCATACGAAGGATTAAAATCCACCGAAATATCTGCCATGGACTGGACCCCTTCATTGTTCAGCACTTTCACTGCCAGGTGATCGTATCGTTGTTGAATCCCTGTTCGCTCCTGGATATTGAATAACAGGTAATAATAGCCTGCCTGCATGGCTTTACCAGATGGGATCGGGCCATATTCAGGGGTCACAGGGGTGATCCAGCCGGGTGCCGGTCCGATACGGATCATGGGTTGTTTTGCAAAAGCACTGATGGGAGTCGCACAAAACAGTGAAGAGAAAATGAACAGTATCAAACTTAAAAATCGTTTCATCTTGGGATTCGGATTGAATTTTTACATCAAGTTGTTTCTGCAATTGTCTATACCTGGGAGAGAAATGTGATCAGGTTGACATCTGCGTTTGTAATTCCAAGTTTTTGCCTCAAACGGTAACGTGCTGTTTCCAGCGAATTTACCCGCTGGCCAGTGAGGGCGGCAATATCTTTTGATGACATATTCAGTCGAAGAAAAGCACACAGTTTCAATTCGTTCGGACTTAATGACGGAAATTTTGCCAGCAATTTATCGTAGAACTCACCGTGCACCTCCTTGAATCTTAAGGAGAATTCCTCCCAAATCTCCTCCTCCTGGCTTTTCTGCAACTCCTTTGCCACCTTTTTGATGGTTTCTTTGCCTTCAGGGGTGGTTGCCTCACCGTCTATCCTGATCAGTTTTTCGGAAAGATCGGCCAGCATTTCATTTTTCTTCATCAGCGACATCACGTTGAGAACCATCTCTTTATTCTTAAATTCCAACTCATTCTCCAGTTTTTCCTTCTGAAGGATGGCATTTTTCGCCTTCACCTTCTGGCGGCCCCAGATCAGGAAAAGGATAATGACCACCGACAGTAAAATGAGAATCAACAGGATTGTTACGAAGTCCCTGCGCTGCTGAGCAATCGTCTTTCTTGATTGTTCCTTATCAAACTGGTACTGAGCCTCCAGTTTGGTCAGCGTTTTCTGCTTCTCCCCGTTGTAAAGGCTATCTTTCAACTGACTTTCGAGCATGGCATAATGATAGGCCTTCAAGGTATCTTTCATGGCCAGGCTTAAACGGTGAAGGAGCTCGGCAGCGTTGAGCTCCACCTCTTTAAATCCTTGTTTCTGACTTTTCCCCAAAGCCTCCCGGGCATACTCAATTCCTTTCTGGTAATCCCTGGTTGCAAGGTAGAATTCGCCAAACTGCACCTGGCACCGGGTTATCCGGAGCTGATTGTTTAGTTTTGTAAATATTTTCAACGCTCTTTGAAGATTCTCAACAGATAATTGATAGTTTTTCATCTTCAGGTAGGTTGTTCCGATGCTTAGCGATATACTGCCCTCCCTGCGCAAATCGCCGGTGTTAACTGCAATGTCAAGGGCTTCCGTATAGTTTTTCAATGCCTTCTGAAATTCATCCTGATCTGCATAAACGTTGGCAATGCTATTCAGGTTACTGGCAACACCATCCATGGAATTTGTTTTCCTGGCATAGTCAAGAGAAATAAAAAAATATTCAAGTGCCTTCGGATAGTTTTTCTGTTTATAATACAGGATGCCAATCCGGCTTGAGGCCTGGGCCATTCCCCGGTAATCTTTCAATTCTTCATAAATTTTCAGACTTTTAAAAAAATACTCCGAGCTTTTATCTTCATCTCCAAAATCATCATAAATCACCCCCAGGGCATCGAAGGCCAGTGCAACTTCACGTTTCATGCTCAGTTTTTCGGCAAGTTCCTTTGATTTTATTGCATAATCGAGGGTCCTGGTATAGTCGGCTTCGGTGTAATACAGCCAGATCATACGCAGCATGGCATCCAACTTTTTGGTTTCGTCACCTGAGTCATCAGAAAGTTGGTATGCTTTAATGGCAAAATCCAATGCAGCGGGAACATCCACCGATTTCAGTTCCTCCGACAACGAAAGCAGCGTTGAGATTTTCTCGCCGGAAGTTTTATTTACCTTCAATGCCTTTTCCAGGCTGTCGGTTTTTTGGGTATTGCTTGCAGCAAACACCATAAATGGAAAAGACAACAGACAGTATGCCAGTACTATGAAAAATATTAAGGTGATGCTTTTCACAATAAATGTTCGGATTATGGCTTGGACATTGATAATTAGTCTCAAATGTAAAAATATTTATCTAATTTTGAGTTGTCTTTTTCTTATGGTTATTAATTTTCATCGGCCAATGTCAAAACGTCCTTCCCAATCAATCATTTTTTTGCTACTGGTGTCAATGCTTCCTTTTACACTGCCATCCCTGGCCCAGGATACCTTTTCTATTGTAGCCATCGATTCCATTACCGGTGAAATCGGCAGCGCCGGCGCATCGTGTGTGGGGTCATCCATCACCTATCCGCATGGAGCGGCAATTCTCAGCGATGTGATCCCAGGGATAGGCGTCATCCATACACAGGCTGCATGGGATCATACAAACCAGCAAAATGCTCATGACTGGATGATAATGGGGCTCCCGCCACAACAAATCATAGATTCGCTGGTTGCCCACGATGTAGTAAACAACCCAACGACCCGTCAATACGGGATTACCGATTACAACGGCGGTCATCCAAGGAGTGCAGCTTATACCGGAATCAACTGCATGAATTACAAGAACGATACGGCCCATCTCAATTATTCCATCCAGGGAAATATTCTTCTTGGGCAGAAAATTCTGGATTCAATCCAGAGCCGTTTTCTGAATACAACAGGCACACTGGGCGACCGGCTGATGGCTGCCCTCCAGGGAGCCAAAATCATCGGGGCCGACACCCGGTGTGCACCCAGAAACACCTCTTCACAATCTGCGTTTTTACGGGTGGCTAAATTAAATGATCCGGACGATTCTCTTTACCTTGACCTGTGGATGGCCTACCCTCAAAATCTTTCAGGCATTTTTCCGGTTGATCCGATCGATTCGCTTCAAACCCTATACAATTTGTGGAAAACAACCGTTTCAACCAGAGACCAGGCGCCATTTATTCACCCTTTAACAGTAACGGTTTATAAAAATCTTTCGGGAATAACGATATTCGATTTTACCCGTTGCAAAGATTACCAGAACCGGCAATTGATTATTTTCGATATGATGGGCAGCGCCATTCTGAAAACAACGATCACCGGCAGGGTGCAGCAGGTTGATTTATCAGGTCATCATGCGAGACAGTTCCTGACATACAGGATCGTCAGGAATGATCAGACTTTGGTGGTCTCTGGCAAGTTCCTTAATTGAAACCTTGCAAATGCGCGGCATATTCCTTCATCTCCACCCTCACAAAGTCAGCATCTCAGCGCTCCGGTTCAACCGCACCTTCGGGCTTGGCGGGATGGCCGCCCTGCTCCTGGTGATCCAGATAATCACCGGCGTTTTACTGCGGTTTTATTACATCCCTTCACCTGCAGAAGCTTACAATTCAGTCTTGTGGCTGAAAAATGAGGTCCTTTTTGGTCAGTTTATCCGCAACATTCATTATTGGAGTGGCGTTTTCCTCCTGTTGATCTCATTTCTTCATTTTCTTAGGGTATTCTTTACCGGTGCATATCGGGATGAGCGGAAAATCAACTGGCTGTTCGGAATATTGCTGCTCATGCTGATTGTTTTAGCAAATTTCACGGGCTACCTGCTCCCCTGGGACCAGCTCGCCTATTGGGCAATCACGGTAAGCACAAATATCATTGGCTATTTCCCGCTGGCAGGAGAAAGTTTGCGTTTGCTCATTATCGGCGGCAAAGAGCTGAATGCCGGCACCCTGCAAACCTTTTTTACCTTGCATACCGCAGTGATTCCCTTCGGGTTGCTGGCGCTGGTTTTATTTCATTTCTGGCGCGTACGAAAAGCCGGCGGCATAATACTTCCTGAATCCATTGCAAAGAAGGAAATGGTTTCTGTTATGCCAAATCTGGTTTTCAGAGAGTTTATCGTTGCGTTGGCCCTGATTGCCTGTTTGTTTACCTTTTCAGCCTTGTTCAATGCGCCATTGCTTGAAAAAGCCAATCCCGGTTTCAGCATGAACCCAACCAAAGCGCCATGGTATTTTGCCGGGGTACAGGAGTTGCTGATGCATTTCCATCCTTTTTTCGCTGCTTTTATCATTCCCGTAGTTGTCCTCGGATTTTTAGTCTGGATCCCTTTCATCCATGTTGGTGAAGCTCCCAATGGACATTGGTTTATCTCGGATAAAGGAAAACACTCCTCAAAGGCAACCGCTATTTTTGCTGTCATCGTTACCCTGTCGGGCATCCTTTTCAATGCCTATTTACTGAACTTTGAACTGCTGTTACCAGGAATACCTGCAGTGATAAGCAATGGCATTATCCCGATGATCATCCTGCTGCTGATGCTGGGAGGGTATTTTCAAATTTACCTGAAAGGATTCAGGTTGTCAAAAATGGAATTGGTCCAGGCTGCTTTTGTGTTTTTTATGGCCGCTTTTATTATATTGACAGTTACAGGTATTTTTTTCAGGGGAAAGGATATGGAACTTACATGGCCGTGGAAGGTATGGCCTTAACCTTATTTTTTTTATCTGCGAGAATCCGCGCAAAAATCAGCGAGAATCTGCGAGAACTTTTTAAATATTGAATGAAACAACCCACTAAAATAAAATCCCCGGAACAACCTGCAGACAACATCACCCGTCGTGATTTTTTTGGCATGGCCTGGAAAGGGCTGGGTATTGTTGCGGCTTTGGAGGCAACCGGTATGATTGCCTCCTATTTCTTCTCCGGAAAAAACAAAAAAGATATATTGCCGAAACAATTGCTCGAAGCCGGACCGGTTGAAACATTCAGTCCTGGTTCTGTCAGCGCCTTCATGGGAGGCCGGTTTTATCTGGCACGACAGCTTGATGGCGGATTTATAGCACTGTCCCTGCGTTGTACCCACCTTGGTTGTTCCATTGCATGGGAAGAAGATAAAAAGAGGTTTATTTGTCCATGCCATTCTTCATCATTCGACATCAGCGGCGAGGTGTTGAACCCACCTGCAGCCCGGGCGCTCGATTACTACCCTGTAATCATTGAAAACGGTGTTGTCAAAGTGGATATCGGCACCCTGAAAGAACGGAATGCATTCAGAAAAGAACAACTTATTTACGCATGATGACCACGAATCTGAAATCCTGGAAAATTACCGGACTGGTTGCCACTGTGGTGATTGTGCTAAGCTTTCCCCTTACCTTGCTATTAAACAGGAATCCGGTCGGGCCGGTGCAACCGATTGCCGTATTTACCGGGGGAAAGGCCTGCATCGAATGCCATCAGAAAGAATACAGGCTGTGGAAGGGATCTGATCATGACAGCGCCATGGCTGTGGCATCGGACACTTCAGTAAAGGGCAATTTTAACAATGCTGAATTCACCTGGAACGGAAAAACATCGAAATTTTATAAAAAGGGCGGTCAGTTTTTCGTATTTACCGAAGGAGTGGGCGGGGTGATGAAGGAATTCAGGATTTCTCACACTTTTGGCATCCGCCCGCTGCAGCAATACCTCATCCCATTTGAGAATGGGAAATACCAGTGCCTGCCCATCGCATGGAATACCATTGAAAAAAAATGGTTCCACATGGCAGCAATGGTTTACAAACCCGACGACCTGGAACCTGATAACTGGCTATACTGGACAAATCAGGCCCAGAACTGGAACAGCATGTGCGCCGAATGCCATTCAACCAACCTCCAAAAGAATTTCGATCTTGTCTCAAAATCGTATCATACTACCTGGCAGGATATCAACGTAAATTGTGAAGCCTGCCATGGCCCGGGTTCGGCACACATTGAATGGGCCCGGCTTCCTGAAATGGCCCGGCCTCAGGACAACAATACAGGCCTGGTAGTAAAAACCAGCAAAATCAACTCCCGCCAGTACGTGGAATCCTGTGCTCCCTGTCATGCCCGCAGAAGTTCAACCGGGCCTTATGATCATGCCCACAATGAGTTTCTGAGTTACGCCATTCCCCAGTTGCCCACCCGGCCTGTGTATTACATTGACGGTCAGTTCAAAGACGAAGATTACGAATATGGTTCGTTCACGCAAAGCAAGATGTACATGAAAGATGTGCGTTGCGGCGATTGCCATGACCCTCACAGCCTGAAACGCAAATTTGAAGGGAACGCATTGTGCACTCAGTGCCACAGGGCTGATGAATACGATACCTACAACCATCATATGCATAAAGCGAAAGGAGAAACAGGAACAACTTTCGTAAACAAATCGGGGCACAAACTCGGACCGGGTGATGGGAATCTTTGCCGGGATTGCCATATGCCAGGACAGTTTTACATGGGTATCGATAAGCGCTATGATCACAGTCTGCGGATTCCCCGGCCCGATTTATCCATTTCACTTGGCACACCCAATGCCTGCATCAATTGCCATGATGACAAAACCAATGCGTGGGCGTTGCAAAACGTAAATAAATGGTATGGTGAACGAAAAAAAGCCCATTATGGCACCATCCTGGAAGAAGCTGCCATTGGAAAAGCAGGAGCTGATTCGGGGTTGCTGCGGATCATCAACAGCAACCTTTACCCCGAGATCATTCGGTCGACAGCCATCGGATACTTATCAGCTTACCCGAGTGTAAAAGCTCAGGATGCGGTGCGCAAAGCGCTGAACGATCCCGATCCATTGCTGCGTTATACTGCGGCAGAAAATTATGTAACAGCCGATTCTGCGTTGCTTATCCGCACGCTTTCCCCACTTCTGGGCGACCCCATCAAATCGGTGCGGATGGAGGCGGCCAACAGGCTCTCCACCTTCCCGAAAACTGCATTCGGAGAAATAACATATCCGTTGTTTGTCAAAGCATTGGAAGAATATAAAAAATCGCAGGAATATGTGGCCGATTTCCCGGCAGGAAGTTATAATCTCGGGAACTATTATTCAAAATTGAAAGACCTTCCGCGGGCAGAAGAAAGCTACCTGGCCGCCATTGCCATTGATAACCTGTTTTACCCTGCGAAGCTGAACCTGGCCATGATTTATTATCAGGAAGGGAAAATGGATCCTGCAGAAAAACTCTACCAAGACCTGGTTAAAAATCATCCAGAGGTGACAGAGGGTTATTACTACCTGGCCCTGTTATATGGGGAGCAGAAAAGGTACCCGGAAGCGATCGCCTTACTCGAAACCGCTTCAGGAAAGCCAAACAGCAATCCAAGGATATGGTACAACCTGGGGCTGCTTTACCAGATGACCGGTCAAAATGACCAGAGTGAAATTGCCTTGTTGAAAGGACTAAAAACCGATCCCTGCAATTATGACCTGCTTTACACGTTGTTTGCGTTTTACATGAATCAAAATAACCCGGAAAAAGCTGCAAAATTTATTGTATCTTTAAAGACTTGTTTCCCCAATGTGAAATCAGTGCAGGAACTGTATAATAATTTTGTTAACCGAAGATAAGAGAATACTGACCGTGAAATATTTTCGTTTGTATCTGAAAATATAGCATTTTTGTATGAACACTCCATAAATGATGAAAATATTGCAACAAATTAAATTTCAATAAAAACAACTCCATAAATTCACTATTATGAAATCAAAATTCCTTCTTAAGCAGTTTACATCAATACTGCTTATGTTTCTGGTAACATTCCTGTTACCCCTGTCCCTTGATGCACAACGGGGTGGTTCACGTTCCGGCGGTGCGGGCAAAGACCGGTCTGCACCATCGAAATCGGGCACAACCCAAAGCAAACCGCAGAACAGGGAAGCAAAGCCATCATCTACCGGTAATAAAGCCACTGCACAACCGGCAACCGGCAACAGAAACAATGCGTCAAGCGGCAATAAAAACAATGTTTCCACCGGCGACAGAACCAATGTTTCAACCGGTAACAAAACCAATGTCTCCACTGGTAATAAAACCAATGTCTCCACCGGAAACAAGACCAATGTCAATGTAAACAACAACAATACGAATATCAACATCAACAATAGCCGCAACACGGTTGTCGTTGCCAATCCAAGGCCTTATCCGAGACCACCCTATGCCTATGGAGGACATAGTTATTACGCATATCACCCCTATGCTTATCATCCCTATACACCTTATCATTACGGACCACCCATCGGATTTTTCATTGCAACAATGGCAGCCACAGCAATTATTGTATCTGTTGCCAGCCAGCAATATCATTATGACCAGGGGGTGTATTATGTTTCCAGCAATGGCGGATATACCGCAGTGCCGGCTCCGGTCGGAGCAACGATCACCACCCTGCCTCCCGGTTCTCAAACAGTGGTCATCAACGAAACGACCAACAACTATTACTATGGGGGCACCTATTATGAGAAGAAACCAGATGGATATGTTGTAGTGCCTCCAACCGCAGGTTCCGTGGTTGAAAACCTGCCTGAAGGCGGGAAAGAGGAGAAAATCGGCGAGGTTACCTATGTTAAAGTCGGTGAAACTTACTACCAGCCAATCACCCAGGATGGCAAAAGCATGTATGAGGTGGTTGATGTTAAAACAGAT
>JBAXFM010000027.1:0-28185 GCA_037139855.1 Bacteroidota bacterium | reverse complement strand
GACTACAGATGTGCTGAATGCCCTGAAAGCTTATCCCGATTATCAGAATGTTCCCTCCCTGTGTGAACTTACCGTGGACGATGTGAAAGCGGTTAATTCAAAAGTATGGGCTCCCCGATGGACCCTTGGTACACAAAACGACCTGGTCCAGCAAATACACAATGAAGGGAGACTTGCGGTATGCTGGACAATCGACTCACCAAACTGGATTCAGAATTACGTGGAAACCGGACACTTTGACGGATTATTGACAAACTTTCCTTACGTAGAAGCATATTATCATTACATTCAGGAATAACGATATGGGCAGCAAAAAAATAATTTTCACATTGATGCTGATCTGCTTTACCATGGCAGTTTTTGCACAGAAAAAAGACAGTGTAAAGGTTCGCCTGAACCACTATTCACTTACCGTTGGCGCTGGTTGGACCCATTATATCAATAACCTGGAGAATTGGGACAACAACATTAAAAAGGATTTTGCCGGTGTTGGGTTCAAATTCTACTGGGAACCCGAGTATCGGCTAAGCCTTGGGCTGGAGACAGGGTACTATAAACTTTTTAATGTAAGCGGCCAGTTGCCCGACAATACCACTGTTGACATTGACCGCACCGTAGTGCCCATGCTTCTTCTGGCCAGGATGCGGATCATCGACAATGTATATTTAGGAGCCGGGTTTGGCCTCGCCTTTATTACCAATAAAACTTCCGGCGCCAACCTGAATATTGCCACCAAAACGACTTCACTGTCCAATTTTGAACTTTCCGGCGCTTATGTATACCCGCTCAGCAAACATCTTCTGGTAGGCGGTGAAATGAAAGTTTTTCATTTTGGAAGTCTTGCCGATTGGATGTATTCCATCCAGGCGACCTTTGGTTTTAAACTGTAATCCAAATTATCAGCTGAATTCTCTGTAATTTGGCGCCTGTTTTGGAACATCACCGACTATGAGACAAAAAAACCTGTTTTACCTCCTGCTGGGTTTATTGCTGTTGAACATCCATGGAACAATCCAGGCAGCAAACGATACCCTGAAAAATAGTAGTCCGCAGGCAGGGGATTCAACCTCCCATAAATTGACAAGCGCAGTTGTGGCGCCTTTCGGCACTCCGATCTTTAAAATTTATACCAGAATTGGTCCTTTCACACCCCAGGAAAGAGCAAAGGCGGTTGAACAGAAGGTGAAAAACATTGCAGAAGATCCTTTTTTCCGAAACGATTCGATCAAACTGTTCCGGGGAGAAACCAGCTACGATGTAATGTATGGCGAATCGGTGATTACCACCGTCGATCAAAACGATGCCAAAGCGGAACGGACCTCTGCAGAACTTGTTGCCAATTCCCGCAGGACCAAGATAATTTATGCCATTCAGCAATTCAGAACAATGACAAGTCCGGGAGCGATCCTCAAGAATGTTGGAATTTCCATTGGCATCCTTATACTGCTGATCATCATCATTACCCTGATCAACAGACTTTTCAGAAAACTGAATGCCAAGACAGGCATCTTGCAGGATAAGATCATGAAGAGCATGAGGCTTAAAGAGTACGAATTCTTTAACCGCCAAAGGCTGTTAACTATTTTATTGTTTATTCTCAACGTTTTAAAATGGATCGTGATATTGATCCTCCTGGTCGTCACCCTCGTTACAATATTCTATTTGCTACCATGGACAAAAGCCTTCAGCATCAGCCTCCTTGGTTTTATCATCAATCCGTTGAAGGATATTCTGATGAAGTTTTGGAATTACGTCCCAAATCTGATTACCATCATCGTTATCCTGTTTGTTACACGGCTGGTTATCCGCTTTTTTAAATTCCTGCGTCAGGAAGTGGAAAATGAAACCCTGAAGATTCCGGGGTTTTATGCCGACTGGGCGCTTCCTACGTTTAATATTTTCAGGGTCCTCATCATTATTTTTACCATTGTGGCCATCTGGCCCTATTTACCAGGCTCAGGTTCCCAGGTTTTTCAGGGCGTTTCGGTGATGTTCGGATTGGTTTTTTCACTGACATCAGCAAGTTCGCTGTCCAACTTCATGGCCGGGCTCACCATTACCTATACCCGTGCCTTTAAATTGGGCGACAGGGTAAAGATTGGAGAGGTTACCGGCGACATCGTCGAAAAATTGATGCTGGTTACAAAAATCCTGACCATAAAAAACGAGGAAATCACCGTTCCGAATACTAAAATAATGAATTCGGAGGTAATCAATTACAGCACCTGTGCCCCGGATAAAGGTTTGATCATGCATACCACCGTCACCATCGGATACGATGCCCCGTGGCGGCAAATCCATCAGCTGCTGATTGATTCAGCCCTTAACACCCCGCGGATGTTGCAGGAACCAGCTCCGTTTGTATTGCAAACCGCCCTGAACGACTTCTATATCAGTTACCAGCTTAATGCCTATACCCGGTCGCCCAATGAGATGGCAAGCATCTTTTCTGACCTTCATCAGAATATCCAGGATTCTTTTAACAAAGCCGGGGTGGAGATCATGTCGCCACACTACAAAGCGATCCGCGATGGCAATACCATCGCCATTCCGGAGGAGTATCGAAACAAAGACTACGAAGTGCCTTCCTTCAGGGTTTAGAAGCCTTAATTTTGTTGGGAAATTACTTTATGTGCCTTCCGGCGGCGCTGGGACTTTTTCTTAAAATCGTGGGATAGAACACTGATATTTCCATCTACTTCAAAAACGGCCAGGTCAACTTCACTGATGTTCGCAACACCATGTTCGCGAACAGCCTGCATCACCTCCTCTTCCGAAATTCCTGCTATACGGAGATGTGACGGAATTATTTTCCCCTGGTACACCAGCATGATGGCATCTCCCTGAACAAGCCTGCCAAATTTCGGAAATTTGAGTTGAAGACGTTTCAGGATATAGTTCACCGTAAATAATGACAATGCCGCAGCCAGCCCGCCATAAATGTCGTTATTCCCCAGCACCATGGCATTTTGTACGGCATTGCTGATCAACAGGATAAAAACAAGATCGAATACCGAAAGCTGCGACAACTCCTTTTTCCCAAACAGGCGGATGGCCAGGATGATGAAAAGATAGATGGCAACAGAACTGCCAACGATTTTAAGATACGGGTAAATTGTTTCCATAAACACCTGCTTACATATTCAACACCTGCTTTAGAATTTTATATCCTGATGTACTTGCACGCAACTTAGCCCCATTCTTCGTAAGAACTGCATAGTTTTCCTTGTCATAGTATTCTATCCGGTCGATAAAACGGGCGTTTACAATAAAAGAGCGGTGGATACGGATAAATTGCGATGGGTCAAGATGGGTCTCAAAGTACTTCATGGTCTTCTCCTTGAGATGTCGGGCATCTTTGGTATGCAGCATCACGTAATCGCCTTCCGCCTCCAGGTAAATGATTTCATCAATGGGGATCACGCTCACTTTGTGACGTGATTTCACAGCAATCCGTTGAAGAAATTCAGGATTCTCATCGAGGGTTTTCACCAGATTTTGCACCGGCGCCAATGCCTTTATTCCACTGCCGGCCTGGGTCAGCGCTTTCTGAACTGCCTGGGTAAAACGTTCTTTTGAGTACGGTTTCAGCAGGTAATCTATGGCATTCATTTCAAAAGCCTTGATGGCATACTGATCATAGGCCGTACTGAAAATGATCAATGGCGGTTGGTCGAGCAGGTCGAGCAATTCAAGTCCGGTGAGTTTGGGCATCTGAACATCGAGAAATACCAGATCGGGTTTCAGGTCCTGAATGGCTTTCAAACCGCTGAAACCATCGGTAAATTCACCTACGATCTCGATTTCTGCGAAATCTTTAAGATAGTGCTTTACAACATCCCGGGCAGGCTGTTCGTCGTCTATTAAAAGGGTACGGAGGGTCATGATAATTAAAAATTAAAAATTAAAAATTACGATCCGATCATTCGTCATTCGTTAATCGTTATTCGATATTCAATATTCGATATTCGATATTCTTCACTCACCCCACCTTATTCTCTGTATTTGGCAGACTCAAATATACACAGAATCTTGTTCCTTCCACAGTGGTGCGCAGGAGTTTATCATTTTTATACAACAACCTCAGCCGCTCGCGGATGTTGTTCAATCCGATGCCGGTTCCTTTTCGTGCATGGGCATTCGGATCAAAATCGTTGACGATGCGAATTTCGAGGTAGCCATCCTTATATTCACAATCCATTTCGATGCTCACCTGTTCGGTACTTTCATACACGCCATGTTTGATGGCATTTTCAAACAGTGGCTGCAGCAACATCACCGGGATTTGGTGCGTGCGGCATGAACCATCAAGTTTGAACCCAAATAACAATTTATCGCCAAACCGTACCTTCTCAATTTCAAGGTAACGGCGAATATTGGCCATTTCGTGTTCAAGAGTTGTGAAACTGGAAGCATTGTTGGAAACTGAATATCTCAGAAAATCAGATAATTTGATGACCATATCCCTCGCTTTCTCCGGGTTGGTAATCGTGAGAGAACTGATCGAGTTAAGGCTGTTGAACAAAAAGTGCGGATTGATTTGTGATTTAAGCATGTTGAGTTCCGTTTCTTTCAGCACCATGCGCAACCGTGATTCAATCTTCACTTTCTCCTGGAGGTTGATATAATAGATGAAAAGGTAATAAGCCAGCGCAATAACAATATAGAAAATGAGTCCGCTGATGATTTTATTGGGAATGGAAATCATCAGCATATCCATATAAACTTTGTTCCTGCTGAAGATAGTACTCAGAATGGTGTAGGAAAGGCCATTCCAAACGACCAGTGTCAGCGTTAAAAACGCCAGGTGATTGAAAACCACATTCCAAATGTTTTTCTGGTCGGGAATGCTGTACCTGACGATGTACCACAACGCGATGCCAGCTCCCGAAAACAGTCCGTTAAATACCAGACTGTCTGCCAGCGACACTTCGATGGGGAAAAAATATATAAAGTAAAAAATGGAAAAGTGAGCCCCCGCAATGAGGGCCCACAAACCAAAATAAACGGAAACGGATTTTGTATTGAGAAAAATCGGGTGCTCCATATTCCTCAGTTTGATGTTCAGTAACTTTTAATTTCGCCACCGCCAAAGATGGTGCTTCCTTTGATGATCAGTATTCTCGAAGGGTCAGGACTTTCTTTCACATACGAACGTTTATCGGCAAAGCCACCCATGATGGAGGTCATCTTCAGCTGAATACGCCAGTCGGCTGGCACAATCAGCGTTACTCCGCCGAAAATGGTATTGATTTCAAGTTCGCTGATGCCATCAGCCAGGGTAGCCTGGGTAAGGTCAACTTCGGAACCGCCAAACACGCAGTTGATATGGCCGCCACGAAATACCTGGTGCATTACGCGTTGTTTTCCACCGCTGAAAATATTTTCTTCATGAATAAACCCATCGCCCAGGTCCTGGTTGTTCAACAGCGTACCACGAGATTGCCAGGGGCGGCGTGGTAAGCGTTTTGTAAGAATAAGTACACCGATCGCGATGAGTATGGCCGGCCAGAATAGATGCATTACATCAAAGGAAATTTCAAAAATCCTGGGAAGAATGAAAATCCCGCCGATCAGGATGAGAATGGTACCGGGAGTGCGGCTTTCACTGCTGAAAAGGCTCACAATGCCGATGCCAATCAGCAGCATTTGCCAGGAAAACAGAATGTGTCGCAATTCATAGGGTAAAAAACCGGTATTGGATAAGAGTAGCAGAAAACCTGCAACAATAACGATGACTCCAAGAATGTACTTTTTCATTTGAGGGCCATTGTCGTGTTTATTTTCGTTTGGTTCCATGGCTTGTGTTTTTAAAAAGCAGTTAAAAAATTGATGCAGCAAAAATAGGCCGGTTTGTTAGGGTGGCAAACGATAAATCGACAGATGGCAGCAAATTCCCGACAAAAGGGTGATTAATACAAATCCAGGTATTCATAGGTATTTCCGGTAAAGTTAAGAAACTTTTCAAAATCAGAAAAAGCAATCACCAATGAAGCGGTATTGATACATGGATGAAAGCTGATTTTGGTTGATTTACGGAGGTTCTGATCAAGAAAAAGATGTACATGCCTGTCATGATCATTGATCAGTCCAAAGGGAGATACTGAACCTGGTGATAATCCAAGGTATTTCTGCATCCGTTCATCAGAGGCAAAACTCAGTTTCCCCTGCTTCAGCCGCAGTTCCAGATCGCGGATGATCAGCTCGCGGGAATGTTCAATGATGACCAGGTAATGACGGTTTCCTTTGTGATTGCGGAAAAACAGGTTTTTGCAATGGGTCGAATCAATATCCTTCCAGTATATTCTGGCCAGATCAATCGTCGGCACCGGCGGATGTTCATGATACTCAAATCCGATCCCGATCTGATCCAGTATTTTATATAGCCGCAAATCACCATTCATCCTTCATTGTCTTCATTTCATTCATTGCTTTCTTTGTCTGCATTGTTTGCATTGCCTTCATTAAAATATCTCCTGTGCCTGCAAATACAACCCATGCGACAATTCACCAAGCCCAAAATCAATTAAAAGATTTGTACGGTCGGCCTTGCCAACCATGATGCGCAAACCAAACCCGCATCCGGGTTTCAGGTAACCGAAAAGTGGCACGTGCATGTCGCGGTTAGATGCAGTGGTAACGTTGGCAAAGAGCACGCCTCCCACGATTTTTGAACAGGGGGATATCGGAAACCGGTATTCAACTTCTCCATACACAAAATCTTCCCCCCGCCACCGGCCCTGGGTGTACCCCCGGCCCGAGGAATTCATTACATCGAAACCATTTGCCATCAGGTTGAGGTATGGCAACTCACCGCTGACCTTGAAACATCCGAACACCCAAAATGCAAGTAAATGACGCGGAACTCTTTTGGAAAGGCCAACATACGTGCGGAATTCAGTCCATAGACGGGAGCCATTCCGAAAACTGCCCAGAAACCTGAAATTATACAGATAATTTGCATTGATATAAAAACCTTTGTACGCATTGATGATGTTGTCGCGGGTATCGTAGGCAAAGTTAAGACTGATACCTGAGGTAATATAATCAGTTGGGTCGAACCCGTGATTGATGCAATAGGCATAATGCGGCGTTATGATGTTGATGGAGGAGTCGGCATTGTGATTCACATCAACGATATCATAATAACTGTCGAGATGGTATCCGACCCCTGCATAAAAGTGATACCCGACCTCTCTGAATAAAGTGTTATGAAATTTGATCCAATTGTATTTCATCGGAAACTGTCCGCCATCATAGACTGCCTGGCTGTTCTGGTAACCGGGCCCGGTTGGAATTTCAGGAATATTGTCCCCGGGGCCTGTACCCAGTCCGTACGTTGGCAACCGAAAAAGATACCACCGCCAGTCAGTTTGAAGAAACCACTTGTTTTCATTGAAGAACATGGTGGTTCTGATATAGGAGATCAATTGCCGCTCGGTTGTCCAAAGCAACTGAACAGAACCGGCTGAAAATTTGGTGTTTGGATGGTGTCCAATGGTCCACGACAACGAAGAACCTGCTCCCAGCTGTAAACCGGTGGCAGGAGAATAGGCTATCAGGGGCAGGATGATGGCCCTCACTTTTCGCGAGGGTATTTCCGGGGCCTGAAGTTTTTCCTTCGTCAGGATGTCGAAAATATCTTTTTGAGGGCAATAGTCAATGAAATTAAGTGAATCTGAGACCTTGGGCCGCATCGGTTCCTGCCCGCTGGAGACGTTAGCAACCCCGAAAGAGAATAGAATGAAAATACACCAAAAAATCGTTTGCCTCATTGGGGGTCAAAAGTAATAAAATTAATTGCTTTTCCTTAGCTTTGTAACCGCAAGAACCTATGAAAATTCCATTTACCAAATACCACGGAACAGGCAATGATTTTATCATCATTGACAACCGGTTGATTCATTGGGAACCAACCACAGCAAAGGTATTCTTCCTGTGTGACCGGCATATGGGCATTGGCGCCGATGGATTGATGCTGCTTTCGGAGGAGAGCGGGTTTGATTTTGCAATGACCTACTACAATGCAGATGGAAATGAAAGTACCATGTGCGGTAATGGCGGCCGATGCATGACTGCTTTTGCCAGATCGATCGGGCTGGTGGAGCATACAACCCGCTTCCTGGCTATTGACGGTGTACATGAAGCAGAAATCATTGACAGTTCCACCGAAGATTTTTATAAGCTCAGAATGAAGAACACCCGGATTGGGGAAATTTATAATGACGGTATCTTTATTGACACCGGATCTCCTCATTTTGTCAGGTATGTGAAGGATGCGGCCAACACCGATGTTTTCAACCTTGGAAAAACTTTCCGCCATGATGCAAGGTTTGCGCCCGGAGGCACCAATGTGAACTTTGTGGAGGTTCAGGAAACCGGATTGTTCGTCAGGACCTATGAAAGGGGGGTGGAGAACGAAACCCTTTCCTGTGGTACAGGGGTTACAGCCTCTGCCCTCGCCCATGCATTCGGGAATCAGGGTAATCAGGGATTTTACCACATCAAAACACCGGGTGGGACTCTGAAAGTAAGCTTTTTACAAACTGATGACCAATTTACGGAAGTTTGGCTGGAGGGACCGGCTAAGTTTGTGTTTGAAGGGAAGATTGAAATATAGATGACAAATAACATTTTGACGGGAAAGAATATAAAGTTGCGCGCCCTGGAGCCCGGCGATGTTGATATTTTGTATGCATGGGAAAATGACACTTCCATCTGGGGTGTGAGCAATACCATCGCGCCTTTTTCAAGGTTTCAACTTGAAGAGTATGTGCTGAACACTCAATCTGATATTTTTGCGGCTAAGCAGTTGCGGTTGATGGTCGATTTGCTCGTTCCAATTGCAGGAGAAAATGCGGTTGGAACGATCGATCTGTTTGATTTTGATCCGCTGCATCGCCGTGCAGGTATTGGAATTCTGATACGTGAGCCATACCGCGACAAGGGCTATGCTTCTGAAGCCATGAATCTTTTTATCAGGTATGCTTTTGGCACCCTGCATCTCCATCAGTTGTACTGTAATATTTCGCCGGATAATGTAACAAGTCTGAATTTGTTTGAGAAGCTTGGTTTTGTAAAATGCGGGGTAAAAAAAGACTGGATTCACGATGGTAAGGGATGGCAGGAAGAATGGATGTTTCAACTCATCAATCATGGCGTATAAAGAGGCATCTCAGAAACAAAACAGCTTTGCGAAGCTGATGAACCGGATTCCGCCGATCCTTATTTTGGTCTTACTCACTATCATGCTTGCTTCATTTGCCGCAGTCAGATATTATCTCCGAGTTTCAGCGCCTGTGATCAACCTGAAGAACAAGAATACCAGCTATTTTTACATACACACCGGCGCAGGATTTGAAGCTTTAAAAGATTCCCTGGTTAAAAAAGGATTTCTTACCGACCCGGAAAAATTTGAATGGCTGGCACGGCGTAAACATTACGACCAGCATGTGAAACCGGGAAGGTACCGGCTGGTAAACAGGATGAGCAACAATTCACTTGTAAACCTTTTCAGAGCAGGAATGCAGGAGCCGGTTCGGGTTGTCATTCAAAATGTCAGAACCAGCGCCGAACTTGCCGGAAAGATTGGAAAAATTCTCGAGGTTGACTCCATCCGGCTTATTACCTTATTTAATGATCCATCTTATCTGACCAGGTTCGACATTGCTCCCCCTACCCTGCTGGTGCTCTTTATTCCCGACACGTATGAGTTTTTCTGGAATACTTCCGGTGAAGAGTTGCTTAACCGGATGCACCATGAATACGAACGATTTTGGAATTCCCGGAGACGACATCTGGCCGATTCAATGCACCTGACGATTCCCGAAATAGTGACTTTGGCTTCGATTGTTGAGAAAGAGAGCAACAAGAATGACGAAAAGCCCGTCATCGCCGGCGTTTATATCAACCGGCTGAAAAAACAGATTCCGCTGCAGGCTGACCCTACAGTGATTTTTGCCTGGAACGATTTTCGCATCCGACGGGTTTTGAAAATGCACACCGAACTTAAATCGCCTTACAATACCTATTACCGTGGCGGACTTCCACCCGGGCCGATCTGTCTGCCATCCATTGCATCGGTTGATGCTGTGCTTCACGCAGTGAACCACTCATATTATTATTTTTGCGCAAAAGAGGATTTGTCGGGCAATCATAACTTTGCCGCCAACCTTAACGAACATAACAACAATGCCCGGCGGTATCAAAAAGCCCTTGACAAAATGAACATCAAGTGATTGACATGGCAGGTTCGTGGAAATCCCTACTCCTCGCTGCATTGCTGACACTTTGCCTGAGCTGCCCGCCATTGCTGTATTCTCAATCGAATGATTCACTCAGACAAGACACCACCGGAATCAGGAAAGGCCGTTTAACCGGCGTCCTCATTGCACAAGGCTCTTTGTATGTTGCTTCAATTACAGGTTTATATTTTGCCTGGTACAGAGACTACCCGCAATCCTCTTTTCATTTGTTCAATGATGACAACGAATGGATGCAGGTTGACAAATGTGGTCATACCATCACCGCCTATTACATCAGCAGGATCGGTTATACAACCTATCGCTGGTCGGGTGTAAAGGAAAAGAAGGCTGCATGGTTCGGCGGTTTGCTGGGATTTGCGTATATGCTGAACATTGAAATTCTCGATGGTTTCTCATCTGAATGGGGTTTTTCGCTGGGCGACCTTACGGCGAACACCCTGGGCAGCATGATCTTTATCGGGCAGCAATTGGCGTGGCATGAGCAACGGTTTACGTTGAAATATTCGTACCATCAATCACAATATATTTCCTACAGGCCCGATTTATTGGGCGACAACCTGATCCAGAACATGATCAAGGATTACAATGGCCATTCCTATTGGATTTCCGGCAACATTTCTTCCTTTCTTCCCAGGGATTCAAAGTTTCCGAAATGGCTCAACATTGCCGTAGGGTATGGCGCTGAAGGGATGACCGGCGCTTTCAATAACACCAACAATCATAACGGGCAGCCGGTTCCTGATTTTCCCAGGTACCGCAAATTCTATCTGTCCCTTGATGTTGACCTCACCCGGATTCCTACAAAATCGAAAGTGCTCAAAGGGATATTCAATGTATTGAGTTTTATCAAGATTCCTGCTCCTGCACTGGAATACAATACGCTCGGACAATTTAAGGTTTACGGTTTCTATTATTGAAAATTTCCCGTACCTTTACTGTTTTATTCTCCATGGAAAATCAATCAGGCCATACACAACCGGATCAATCCGCTGGATTTCATCAACATACGGTTCCTCAGAACCTTCCAAATGCCAACATAATCCTGGTGCTTGGCATACTATCGATCCTGCTGTGCTGGTGGCATTTCGTTTCCATCGCGGGGATTGTGCTTGGGTTTATTGCACTTGTCATGGCCAACCGGGAGACAAAACTGTATTATTCCGATCAAACCCGCTATACCACCAGTTCCTTTAACAACGTCCGGACAGGTCGAACCTGTGCCGTGATCGGGCTCACGATAGCTATTATTGTTTTCGCTTTTGTCATGTTGCTGATTTTCGGCGTTTTAGTCACCTTGCCCTTTTGGGGAATGATGCATTAATTATGAAAATTCTACCAGTTCCATTGATCCGGGAAGCGGATGCCTATACCATCATTCATGAACCCATTGCCAACATTGACCTGATGGAACGTGCCGCAGCAGTGTGTTTTGGCTGGTTGAAAGAGCATATCTCCATCCATCAAAAAATAAACGTTTATTGCGGATCAGGCAACAACGGCGGCGATGGGTGGGCCATCGCCCGCATGATGCTGAATGCCGGTTTCCGGGTAGAAGTATTCAGTTTGCCGGCCCCGGAAAGGATGTCGGAAAATTGCCGGATCAACTACCAGAGAATGCGGGAATTCAAAGATGCAGGAATACAGGAATACAGGAATTTAACCTTGACAATTCTTGACATTAACGGCAAAATTCCTGCAATTGCAGAGAATGAGGTAGTAGTTGACGCGATTTTTGGAAGCGGGTTGACCCGCCAGGCCGACGGATTCACCGCCAGTGTAATTCACCACATCAACACTAGCAATGCACTGGTGGTGTCTGTTGATGTTCCTTCAGGACTCTTTTGTGACACCACTACACAAACCACGCCGGCGCATCTGGTCGTCCATGCAGATTATACCCTGACATTCGCTCCCCCAAAACTGGCTTTTTTCTTTCCTGAAAATGATCTTTTCGTTGGAAACTCGCAACTCCTCGACATTGGCCTCAGCCAGGGGTATTTTGATGCAGCCAGGGTTCAGAATTTCATGCTGGAGGCCCGGGATGTTGCCCCGATTCTGAAAGTGCGTAACAAATTTGCACACAAGGGAACATTCGGCCATGCCCTGATCATTGCCGGTTCTACCGGAAAAATGGGCGCTGCGGTATTGTCGGCCAGGGCATGTTTGCACGCAGGCCCCGGGTTGGTCACCGTACATGTCCCAAAATCAGGGGTTTCAATTTTGCAAAGTGCTTTTCCTGAAGCCATGCTTGACATTGATCCGTGCGATGACCATTATGCTGAAGCGCCCGACATCTCTGCCTATTCAGCCATTGCCATCGGACCAGGTATCGGTACCGACCCGCAAACCGCTACCGCCTTGAAGATACTGCTGCAACACGCAAAAATTCCCATCCTGTTCGATGCAGATGCACTCAATATTCTGGCAGAAAACAAGACCTGGCTGGGCTTTGTACCAAAAGGTTCCATTTTCACCCCCCACCCCAAAGAATTTGAGCGGCTAATTGGAAAAAGCAGCAACAATTTTGACCGGCACAAGATGCAACGCGACTTCTCGTTCAGATATCAGTGTTATGTGGTTCTGAAAGGAGCCAATACCGCTGTCACCACTCCCGACGGACGATGTTTTTTCAACACTACCGGAAATCCCGGGATGGCAACCGGCGGAAGCGGAGACGTACTCACCGGGATCATCGCCGGCCTGATGGCACAAGGTTATTCATCTCTGGAATCCTGTTTGCTGGGGGTTTTCATTCATGGAATGGCCGGCGACATTGCAATGGAAATAAATGGTTACGAAGCGCTGATCGCAAGCGATATTATTATTAACCTGGGAAAATCATTTCAATCTCTTTATGGAAAATTTTGAAAAAGACATTCTGGCCGGCATGGTCATTGCGCCCTATCTCCAGAAAGCGACCGCGCTGCGCGGCGTTAAACGGTATGTCGGGGGCAACCAATTCAGACATGCATTTGCCACATTAGCCATATTAATCGACTATCATTACATGGATGCTGTGTTGCTGAAAGCCTCCGTTATTCATGATTTAATCGAGGATGTAAAATGCACTTCCTATGATGAAATCAGGGCAATTGACAAGGATGGACAGCAAGTGCTGGAACTGGTGCTGGAAGTAAGCCGCAGGAAACCTGAATCAAAGGCGGATTTTCTGAAACGCATCCTCGAAGAGGGCTCCGATTCAGCCAAGGTTTTGAAATGCGCCGACCGCATCAGCAACCTCACCGACCTTCATCCCGACATTTTTGACAAGATTTACATCAAAAACATGATGGCCGACACCAAGAAATGGGTCCTTCCGATGGCTAAGCAGGTTAACAAAGACATGCTCTTTGAACTGGAAGACCTGATCAAACGCCGTGAGTCAAACATGAAATATACCTCTTCCATCTGGCCGATGAAACGGAATGACAATGGGTAGTTTTTAGGGTTCCTCGACAATATCCGCCTCTACCCGCAGGTTGTCGATGATGAAATTCTGTCGCTCAGGCGTGTTTTTTCCCATGTAAAAAGTCAACACATCCAGTACAGCCGATTCTTTGGTTAAAATAACCGGGTCGAGACGGATATCTTTGGCGATAAAGTATTTGAATTCATCCGGCGAAATTTCACCAAGGCCTTTGAAGCGAGTGATTTCAGGATTTACCCCGAGTTTTTCCATGGCTGCCCGCTTTTCCTCTTCGGAATAACAATAGATGGTTTTTTGCTTGTTGCGCACCCTGAACAACGGGGTTTGAAGGATATAGAGGTGGCCGTTGCGCACCAGATCGGGGTAAAACTGCAGGAAAAACGTAAGCAGCAATAACCGGATATGCATGCCATCCACATCGGCATCTGTGGCTACCACCACATAGTTGTAACGCAGATTCTCCAACCCTTCTTCCACATTGAGGGCCGATTGAAGCAGGTTGAACTCTTCATTTTCATACACTACCCGCTTGCTTAAACCGAAACAATTGAGCGGTTTGCCTTTGAGGCTGAACACGGCCTGCGTGTTTACATCGCGGGCTTTGGTGATGGAACCGCTGGCCGAATCACCCTCGGTGATAAAGATTGATGATTCATACCGGCGCTCGTCATGGTTGTTATAATGAATACGGCAATCCCGCAATTTCTTGTTGTGCAGGCTGACTTTTTTAACGCTTTCCTTGGCAATTTTTTTAATGTTTGCCCATTCCTTGCGTTCCTTCTCGCTTTGCATGATCTTCCGAAGCAGGGCTTCAGCCGTATCATTGTTCATATGCAGAAAATTGTCAAGCTGTTTCTTGACAATATCCATGATGTAATTCCTGATGGTAATTCCATCGGGTTCAACATGAATGGAACCCAGTTTGGTTTTGGTTTGTGATTCAAAAACAGGATCCTGAACCTTGATGCTCAGCGCAGCGATGAGGGAGGCCTTGATATCGTTGGTGTCGAAATCTTTCTTGTAAAATTCCCTGATCGTCTTCACCAGCGCCTCGCGGAAAGCAGCCTGGTGCGTGCCACCCTGGGTGGTGTGCTGACCATTGACAAAGGTATAATACTCTTCGCCATACATTTCACAATGGGTGAAAGCACACTCAAAATCGCCATCACGCAAATGGATGATCGGATAGATAACAGGGGTGTCGATGTAACTGTTGAGCAGGTCGAGCAATCCGTTCTGGGCATGAAACCGTTCTCCGTTGAAGATGATGGTCAGTCCGTTGTTGAGAAAGACATAATTCCACAACATTTTCTGCACATATTCGGGAATGTAGTGGTACTTCCCGAAAATTTCCTCATCCGGCATGAAGGTAATGATGGTGCCCGCCCTCAGTTCCACCGGTTTTTCAGGCTCATCCACAACAATATTGCCCTTGTTGAACTCTACAATATGGGTTCTGCCTTCACGGATGGCCTGCACCTTGAACTGGGATGAAAGGGCGTTCACCGCCTTGGAACCAACTCCATTAAGCCCAACCGCTTTCTTGAACACCTTTGAATCATATTTGGCCCCGGTGTTGATCTTTGATACACAATCAACAACCTTTCCCAGCGGAATTCCACGCCCATAGTCACGCACACAAACAAGCTGATCCTTAATGGTTACTTCGATGGTCTTGCCGTTACCCATCACAAATTCATCAATGGAATTATCAATGATCTCTTTGATCAGCACATAAATACCATCGTCGGGCGACGAACCGTCACCCAATTTTCCAATATACATCCCCGGGCGAAGACGGATATGCTCACTCCACGCCAGTGAACGTATGCTATCTTCGTCATAGGTTTCAACATTGCTCATTCTGTCCATCCCGTTTTACGGGGCAAAGATACAGGAAAGGCCTGTCAGTACTGAATTAATACTACAAAATTTTCAACTAAGTTATACACAACTCCCGGGAAATTCGTTACTTTGCAGGCTGTTAAAAAGTTAACTATACGAAAAATATGGCACTGGTATTAAAAGAGCTAAAAGATCAGATCGGGTGGATCACCCTGAATCATGACGCAAAAAGAAACGCCCTGAGTTTTGCCCTGCTCACCGAATTGCTGCAGGCATTGAAATCGTTGAAAGAGGAGAAAGCCAGGGTCGTGATCATCCGGGCGAATCAAGGTGTAAAAGTTTGGTCATCCGGTTTTTACATTGATGAACTTCCCCGCGACGGGAGTGATCCGCTGGCCTATGACAATCCTTTGCAAAAAGTGATCCGTGCCATACAAAACATCCCGGTTCCCGTCATTGCCATGGCCGAAGGCAGCATATGGGGAGGCGCCTGCAACATCGCTTTTGTCTGCGACATGGTCATCGGCACCAAAGATACCTGTCTCGCCATCACACCCGCAAAAATCGGAGTACCTTACAACACTTCCGGCATTTTACAGTTCCTGGATATCATTGGTTCCCATATGGTCAAAGAGATGTTCTTCACCGCCGAACCCATCAGTGCAGAGAAAGCCCTGGCGCTCGGGATCATTAACCACCTTGTTGATGCCGGCGACCTTGAAAATTTCACCATCAGGCTTGCCAAAAAAATTATCGCCAATTCACCGCTCAGCATCCAGGTCATTAAAGAGCAGCTGAACATCCTGGGCAATGCATTGCCCATGACACCACAAACCTTTGAGCATATCGATATGCTGCGCGCCATCGCCGGAAGAAGCTACGATTACCTGGAAGGACTCAAGGCGTTTTATGAGAAGAGAAAGCCGGAGTTTAAGGGGGAGTGATGAAGGACGAATAACGAATAACGAATGACGAATGACGAATGACGAGTGACAAGTAGTATTGTGTTGGGGTTAACTAATGAAGTGCTTTTTTTATTTCTGAGATAAGGAGGGTGATTTCGGACCGGGTGAGCATAAAATCACGCAGATGGAGTTTTGTCATTCGCGAAAAGATGATGAATTGATACAGCGTTAGAAAAAAATAAGAGATACTCGCAGACATCCCGGCACCGATGATTCCGTACCTCGGAATGAGCAGTATCCCCAGTACGACCGTAAAGATCAGTCCAATAGCAGAACTGATCGTATTGTGATAGGGTTTGTTGATGCTCGAAAAAAATCCGCTGAAGATCATGGAAACACTGAGTGCAACGATGCCCAGGGCAAGCGAAGCGATGACGAGTTTGACATCGCCGAATCTGGCCGTAAAAATCGCGACAAAAATGAATTTTGGGATGGAGAGTAAAAGCACCATCGCAAAGCCGGTAACGATCCAGGTTATTTTTGCCAGCGTAAGGGTGAGACGAACGCTGTAATCATAATTCATTTCATTGGAGAGCCGCGAATACTGTACCGTTGCAATGCTCCTGCTGATCAGCCACATCCCCTCTGCCAATTGCATCCCGAGCGACAAAACACCCACTGCTCCCCTGCCGATGTAAAAATCGACAAACTTGAAACTGAGCCTGTAATTCATTGTTTGAAAAATATTGGCAAACTGCACATAGGTTCCGAAACGCAGGATTTCCATCATCAGTTCTTTCATTTTCGTCAAAGGAACCCTTTTAAATGATGGATACAATACCACAAGCCCCATCACCATTGCCACACAATAAGAAAGTAAAATGGCCCAATAATAGGACATGACCTCATACATCCTGATTCCGAAAAGCATCCACAGGAGGATGATAAAAAGGATCACGATCTGTGTAAGGCTGATCAGGTTGTACGACTTAACCTTTTCAAGACCAAGGAGCAGCATAAAATTGGCCGAAGCGAATGACATGACCAGGGCGAGGCACAGTACCGGAATAAAATATCCCGCCGGGATGATCTCCAGGATGGGAAACATTTCACCAATGAAATGCAGAAACACAGCACCCAGCAGTGTGACCACCAGTGACCAGATGTAAGCGGGGATAAACAATTTAAAAATTCCGGTCCTGGGGGTCAGGTAAATCAGGGCGCCCCCTGCAACAAAGTTGGTAAACAGCTGAATAATGGCCACAGAAAAAATCATCAGACTGATGGTCCCCACCTTTTCGGGACCGAGATAATTTGCATTCAGGGTATAGGCAGAAAAAGCCAGGATGGCTGTTAACGCCCGGACTCCGATGGTTCCGATGATCTTTTTAAACATTCGCTGAATCCTTTCTGGTCAGTTTTTGCCGCAACTGATGGAAAAAGAAACGGAAATTGAAACTGTATTTTTTTCCATCAATCAGGGTATAATTTCCCACCGCTGAAATCGTATGCATCCCCTTGTTGTATAAACTTCCGATTGCCGGCTCAATGAATTTAACCGTTTCCTCAGAAAAATCATCAATGGTCAGTTGAAGAACCCTGTTGACGGCAATCCTGCCGCCGTAGGTCCTCGAACAATCCTGAGCAGGGCGATATAATTCATGATCATGGACAAAAGGCGTACCGGCCGGACGAGCCGAACGAATGTCAGTTTTCACAGGATTGAGCCGGTGGGGCTTAAACTCACCCGACAATTCCTGCGCATGGTAGAGGTAAAGATGGGTATTGGAATATTTTCGGTCGGTAAAAAACAGCCACCATAAACCATCGTGAAAAAAAAGCGTAGGATCAACAGCCTGAACGTTATCAAGAAGCGTCCGCTCCCTGATAAATTTTCGTGAAACGGAATCACGACGGTAAAGGGTTATTTGCGAGGACTGGTAACATTCCGGGAGACAATAAACAACATGATCATGCTCAAAAACAAATGGATAGGACATATGGAGCGTTCCTTCCATCACCCTGACATGGTCGTCGACGTCGTAAGGGTCGATTTCAACAATCCCCGCCTTCAGCGAATCGTAGCTGTAGTCCTCGGCCAGGATATGCAGCCGGCCATCCTCTATAAATCCCGCAGGATCGGCCAGGTAGCCAGAAAGACTTACCGGTGCCAGCCAGGTAATCTCTGATTCACTGATTCCTGCGTTTCCGGTTGCCACCTCCCGGATCGGCTTCGTGATAATTCCCACATTCCAGATTTCTGCTGCGATCAAATCATGGTAATAAAACCGGATTCTGTTTCGCAGAAGCAACCATAAAAATTTAATCATCTGTCCGTTCCCGGGAACCTTGTATATTGGGGCGGGAGTATTGCTGGTTTTTCCCGGGGGCGGGTCAGCTGTTATGTCAGCTGTATCAATGGTTTCAGAAAGTTCATCCGCAACATGCGCAGGCCAGGCTGATGAAACAGACAGCAATTGATTTAGATTCTCTTTGTAGGAATGCATAATGGTTTTCAGGTATCCTTTTTTCAGGATGACCCCACCGTCGAGCTTATCGGTTAGCCGTTGCATCATGGCTCCACTCACCGGGTTGCCCTGATAAATTTCCCAGAAACCCGGAGGACCGCCACGATAACGCATCTCATCATCGTGATGAAAAGACCAGACCCCGAACCTGGCAGCAGTTAAAATGTCGCCCCGGATGATGTTAAACCCAAACCGCAGAATGAAATCCAACTTGTACTCCCGGATGGCAGCAACATCATCATCTCCGAAATATTCGGAATAGCCTTTCTGTGTGATTGAACAGCGCCTGATTTCAATTCCCTGCAAGTCGGGTTTCATATCAACCGCCCTTTTGGCATCAGGTTTGAAAATCCGGTTGTCAAGTAAGGAGAATAGAAAAGTTTTCCATTTTTTGCGCAACAGTCGTTTGATCCGGGATGTTTCTGGCGCTTTTCGCTCATCCATGATTAACAATACGAGCCTGTGACCATGTTTTTTCAATTCGTTCAAAGCCTCAGCCTGCCAATGCTGAAAAACCATTCCACTGCACATAACGCCAAAACACATTGGAGATGATTTTTCTATCTTTGAACCGTGTTGCATCAGATTAAAAATAATATTACTATCCGCTTGTGTACCTGATTAATATTTAGCTGCTCTGCGGCTCTTTGCGGTTTCTTTGCGTAACTCTGCGGTAAAAAAAAGGTTAACCGCAGAGAACCGCTGAGTTTGTACGCAGAGAGCCGCAAAGCTAAAGATTGTTAACCAATCTTATAATTCTTTCTACAACACGTAAAACATTAAATTCATCAATCCACTTAATTTACAACCTGATAGTTTCAAATAAGTTCAAGACATCATTATTCTTTCGGAATCAACTCCCTGTATAGCGCCACAATCTGCCTGCCAACCATCTCTCTGCTGTATTTATCCGCTATACTTTCCCTGATCACATTTTTGTCATATTCCCTGCACAGGTTCAACATTTGAAACAATGCATCGGTCATGGCTTTTTCATCTCCCGGCGGTACAAGCAAGCCGTTTTGATCCGTAATCACATCACGGGCCACCCCCACCGTTGTTGCCACCACCGGCACGCCACACGCCAGGCTTTCAATTACTACCGTTCCAAAGGTCTCATAACGGCTTGACAACACTGAAAAATCAGCTCCGCTCAGTATTTCCACAAATTCACTGCCTGTTTTAACACCCGTGAACTTCACAAATGAATCAAGGATCCTCAGGTAACCTGCATACTCTTTCATGTTTTCAAAGTCGGGGCCGGTTCCAACCATCAAACAGATGAAGTCCTGCCGCAACAGAGAAAGCTCCTTTATTGAACGCAAAAATCCTGATATATTTTTTGACTTGTCTTCAAAACATGAAATATGAACCATGGTTTTCAAACCTGTTTTCTGCCCTGAGATTACTGTCAAAGCTGGTGACATCTCCACAACATTCGGGATTACCCTGAATACAGGATTATCCAGACCACACTGCTGCATGGCCTCGCGTAGCGGCTCGGATACAGCCACCATGGCGGTTGTGTTCTTCACGATGAAACCGGTTATTTTCTTTCTGAACCATCCCTGGTAGGTGTTGTTTTCAGGAAAATAGCGTGACCAGTGTTCTGAGATGACCAGCGGAAAATGACGCTTTCTGCTTATCCTCCAGCCTATCAGTCCCATGCGTGTCAGAATATGTGCATGAACCAGGTCGGGCGCAAACTCCCGGATGCTGTGAAAGGCCTTCTGGTGTGCCTTGTAAAAATGCCACAGATTCAATGCTTTTGCCAATAAAGAAGTTTGGTTGCCACTAACCTTGTAATAAACCCGCAATATCCGAACCTCGTTCTCTTCACTGAATTCAACTTCAATCTTGTTGGGGCAATCGGGATCGGGATGCACATAGATCAGCGCCACATCACAAAATGGTGTAATGGCCTCCGCCTGACGTTGGATGAACAAACCAGGCATTGGGTCATAACGGTTGGGATACCACTTTGGTAAAAAAAGAACCCTGATCTTTCTGTCCATATCAGTCAATATTAAAATGGATGGCTTTCAATGATTTTAATCGCATTCGCCAATCGATCGGGTCCTGTTCCCCTGACAACAGCAAATGGAAACATCCTGTTATTCAACTCATTTAAATATAAATCAAACAAATACTGCCGTTCATGGGGATGTTCGCGCAACGGATCATATTGCCACGGAAGATCAATGTCGCACAGCAGATAGAGGTCGTACCGGTGTGTCGCAACCGTATTCAAAATCCATGGATCGCACCGTTTATACTTTACCTCACTCCATATTTTTGTTACCAGTAACTCCGTGTCACAAAAGAGAAAACGACCGGCATTTTTCAACTGCGATTCTTCAGATAACAGTTGTCCCTGCGCAATTAAAACAATATCTTCTTCCTCATAGGGTTTTCCCAGTAATGCGAGATATTCACGGGCATATTCCGGAACCCAGACGGTATGGTAATGCGCGGCAAGTTGCGCTGCCAGCATTGATTTTCCTGTTGATTCAGGTCCGGTAATGGCAATTCTGCGGATCATACGGTGAGTTTTGTTTTCCATTCCCTGAATCCCAGAACTGCAATAATTGTAAAAACAAGGTATTGAAAACTGCTGAAGTAAAGACCTTCCCAGGCACAAAGGCCAATCATCACCGAATCGGCAGCAATCCAAAGGATCCAATTCTCGATTTTTTTCCGCGAGAGCATCCATTGTGCTATAATATAAACTGCGGTAGTCATGGCATCCCAGGTTGGGATCCGGCTTTCGGTGTAACGTACCAGCACGAATCGGATGATGATGAAAAAGACGAGGCCTGCGAGGAAGTTCAGAAACAATTCCTGCCTGGAACAAAGTGAAATCCTGATCCTATCATCATGGTGGACTTTCCTGGTCCAGTTGTACCAGCCATAAACACTCATGATGAAAAAAAAACCGTTAATCGCCATATTCGCATATAACCTGGCAACGAAAAAAATATACACGTAAATAAGCACATTCACGATGCCGGTTGGGAAGGCAAGCAAACTCTCCTTTTTCATGAACCAAACGCAAATCAGTCCGAATGCGACTGCGATCAGTTCAAGATAGCTTGTTTGAAAAGGGCCTATTTGTAGCAGCGAATTCAAATCCATGGGCGCAAAGGTAATGTTTATAGGAGAATCAGAAACATACGTGATTGCAACCTTTTTAACAGGGTATTGTAAAACTGAGTACATTTGTGCCAGAATCAAGGAATTCAGGCTGCATGTTCCACCTCGTCCACTATCAACTCCCATTCATTGTCAACCTCCTTATACTTTTGCTTGCTGCAAAGCTACTGGGAGAACTGGCTGAGCGATTCGGGCAACCATCCATGATCGGAGAGGTGATTGCAGGCGTTATCCTGGGACCATCAATACTCAACATCATATCAGGCCCGGGGGAAATAAAAGTTATTGCCGAGTTGGGGGTATTTATGCTGATCGTGCTGGCTGGCATGGAGATCGAGGTGGAGGAGATCAGAAACTCCATCCGCGGAAGGAACATCTGGATTGCATTGCTCGGGTTTATCATCCCCATGCTCAGCGGAATAGCGATCGGACTGATTTTTCATTTTTCAAACACATTTACCATTTTCCTGGGGCTTTGCATCGCCATCACAGCCTTACCGGTAAGTATCCGGATCCTGATGGACCTTGGAAAACTGAAAACTTCTGTGGGCCAGCGAATTATATCTGCCGCCATCTTCAACGACATTGTAGCCCTGCTGATCCTGGGGATCATCCTTGATTTCAATGATGAGACAAAAAACATCAGAGATCTTACCTTCTCCATTCTTTTTACAGCGATGAAAGTAGGAATTTTCACGCTGGTACTCATGACAGCATACCGATTCTTTAAACTCGCCAAACGAAAAGTCAATGTGATCAATCCAAGGGTGAATAAGTTCCTGCATTACCTGCGCGGGAAGGAGTCGCTTTTTGCGGTTGTTATTTTGTTCGTTCTGATTTTTTCAAGCATTGCCGAACTTCTGGGGCTGCATTTCGTGGTAGGCGCTTTTTTTGGCGCCATCCTGATTCCGCGAAGCATGTTTGCCAACCGTGATTTCGAAAAGGTACAGCGCAGCATTTCCGGGATTACCATGGGTTTTCTGGCCCCGATTTTTTTCGCCACCATGGGTATTTCATTTAACTTTTCGGCGCTCAATGATGGTTTATTGCTGACGGTTGTGCTTTTCGCCTCCTTTTTCAGCAAGATTTTCGGAGGCTATCTTGGCGGCAGGCTGGCAGGTTTCAACAATGCCAAATCACTCACCCTCGGACTTGGACTCAACGCCCGCGGAATCATGGAACTTGTCATCGCCAACATTGCCCTGGCCAAAGGGTTCATTGATGTGCCCATCTTTTCAATCCTGGTGCTCATGGCGCTCCTCACCACCATTTTAACACCCTTTTTACTAAAAGCAGGCTTCAGATTAATTGACAAGCAGAGCTTAAAAAACCTTAATACTTATACATAATTTTTAACAATCTCTTGTCAGTTGGGATTTTCTTGTTAATTTTCCGGCTCATTATCCGGGCGGGATCCGGAACCTTTTAATGTAATCTATATGTTTGGACTTGATACCTCCTATACCATCCTTTTACTCATTTGTTTACTTGCTGCATGTGCGTTTGAGTTCATCAATGGCTTTCATGATACCGCTAATGCAGTAGCTACCGTAATCTACACTCATTCCCTCAAACCAACTACCGCAGTCGTTTGGTCAGGGCTCTGGAATTTCATAGGGGTAAATGTTGGAGGAATTGCGGTAGCGATGGGGATTGTTAATCTGTTACCGGTTGAACTGCTTGTTGATCAAAACCTGTCGCACAGTATATCCATGATATTTGCTTTGATCATCACGGCCATCGTTTGGAACCTGGCTACATGGTATATTGGAATTCCTTGCAGCAGTTCGCATACACTTATCGGATCAATTTTTGGCGTAGGACTAGCCTATTATTTTCTGCCGGGCGTATCAACGTATGCTTTAAACTGGAATAAAGTAATAGATGTCGGACTCTCTTTGATGATTTCTCCTGTTTTCGGTTTTGGTTTCGCCCTGCTTTTAATGTTTATACTCAGAAAGACCGTTAAAAATAAAATGATCTTCAAGGAACCGCCTGCAAAAAAAGCTCCTCCAATGTGGATCCGGAGTATCCTCATTTTAACCTGTACAAGCGTCAGTTATGCCCATGGATCAAACGACGGTCAAAAAGGAGTTGGCCTGATCATGCTCATCCTCATCGCGTTTTCACCGGTCTATTTTTCTGTTGACCGGTCGAAAAGTCCTGAAAAACTTCTTTATGAGACCCGTCAGATCGAATGGAATCTAACTCATGTTGACACAAATACGCTCCCTGTGGTAGACCGTTCATCCCTTAGGTCAGTTTTCGTAACCCTTTCGTTTATGAAAGAAACACTTCGGGGTGTGAAAAAATTCGAAGACCTTAAAAAAGATGACCACTTCAAAATGAGAAAAGCAATCATCCTGGTCAGCAAGAAGACTGAATCTGTTTTAAAAAGCATAAAAGCACTTAAAATCGTGCAGATATCGCCGGTTAGGATTGCAATTCTCACCTCTAATCTCAAAAAATTCAAGGCAAATACAGAATATTCTCCCCGGTGGGTTATTCTTCTGGTTTCGCTCTCACTGGGCTTGGGCACCATGATCGGCTGGAAACGCATCGTAGTCACCATTGGTGAAAAAATCGGCAAAACCCATTTAACCTATGCCCAGGGAGCCAGTGCAGAACTTGTTGCCGCAAGTACAATTACCGTCTCAACCATGTTTGGACTTCCGGTAAGTACTACCCATGTTCTTTCATCGGGCATTGCAGGTTCAATGGTTGCAGGTGGTGGCCGACAAAACCTCCGCATGGGAACCGTTAAAAACATCATGATTGCCTGGCTGATCACATTACCTGTTACAGTTTTGCTATCAGGCCTCATGTTTTTCATCCTGCGGACCGTTTTCAAATAAGATGCATTGGTCATTTCATCTCATTTTCCTGAACCTTTCCATAGTTTGTCCAGAAAACCGGTCACCCCATCCAAAATACTTTGTAATCCATTCTGGCTTACATAATTAAAAATTTTAATTATCAGGGGCAGCAAGGCTATAATAAGTCCAAGGACGATGACTAAAATCAATACGGTGGCCGCTATAACAATGAATTTCAGCTTTTTGTTGTTCCTGATCTTATCCAGAACAGCCAGCCATGTCTGATGGTCATTGTGTCCATGCCAGGCTGGGTAAGAACCAAGTGAATATCTTTCGTTGTTATGATGGTCATGGTCGTCATAATCGTCATGATATCCATGTTCCCTGTAATTTCCGTGATGCCGGCGCTTGTCTCCGAATAAATCGTCAAAACCCATATGAAGTTTATTTAATGAATGATTGAATGATTGATGTTACAAGCAGGATGGAATTTCAGATTATAGTTATCTGAATCCGGGAAACTTGCAGAATGGAAAATAAGGAGATCAGGAAATTTTTGGCGGTTGCCAAACAGAATGGTAGAATGGATAATTCAGGATGCACTTTAGGGGAATTGGCACCGCTGATAATGGCATAACGAATGAACTGATTTCATTTGCATTATTGATTTGATCATCCTCATGTGAATCAGCATCTGCAATAAAACTATTTTCATTACCCGGCGCCGTTGCCGGAAGTTCCATCATTCCATGCTGAATATGGCAGTTTGAATACGATTTCAAACCAAAGCAACATAAAAGCGCTATGGCAAAAAATATTCTGAATGATATGTTCCGGCAGGTCGTCATGGAATTGCAAAGATACCACTATCGGCATAGGTACACCCGGACAAACTGTTAAATAATTGTTAATAAATTATTTATGAAAACAGGTACCAATTCAGTCATTTTTTTTGCTTTATATTTGCCAATTGCTTTTATGTTGTAATTTTACCTGATCATTATTAACAAAGAACAAATTAACCATGCTGGAACTTCTCAAAAATTTCATTGACATCATCCTTCACATCGACAAACACCTTCAGATCTGGGTTACCGACTATCAAACATGGACTTACCTCATCCTGTTTATCATTATTTTCATGGAAACAGGGCTCGTGGTAACCCCTTTTCTTCCCGGCGATTCATTGTTGTTTGCTGCCGGCATGGTTGCGGCATTGAACGGGCATCCGCTCAACATTTTCCTCCTCGTTCCGTTGTTAATCATTGCAGCGTTCACCGGCGACAATACCAACTATTTTATCGGCAAACTGCTGGGGCAAACCGTTTATGAAAAAAATTACCGGCTGATTCGTCGGGAGTACCTGGATAAAACCCATGCCTTTTATGAAAAACATGGGGGCAAAACCCTGATTATTGCCCGGTTCATGCCCATCATCCGTACTTTTGCCCCTTTTGTTGCCGGCGTAGGCACCATGAGCTATTTCCGCTTCATATCCTTCAGCATTGTGGGCAACGTTCTATGGGTTGTCTCATTCAGTCTTGCCGGATTTTTCTTCGGGAATATCCCCCTGGTGAAACATAATTTCACCATTGTCATCTTCATCATCATATTTATATCGCTGATGCCCATGATCATTGCCTTCCTTCGGAAAATGCTGAGCAAAAATAAACCATAAAACAAAGCTTCAGGGATTTAGAAACCCGGAAGGCTTACTACAAAAAAAAAGTTTACATTTGCACACTTTTCACACTCAGGTTAATCCGTCATTTTTATGCCTGCAGCTATTCACAAATCGCACACCCAGGCTATTTCAGCGGCCGGGTTGCTTATCACCCTCGGTATCATTTACGGAGATATCGGAACTTCGCCACTCTATGTCATGAAAGCCATTGTGGGAGGAGCCAGTTCCATCACAGCTCCCTTTATCATGGGTGGATTGTCGTGCATTTTCTGGACCCTGACCCTTCAAACAACAGTCAAGTACATCATCATCACGCTCCGGGCCGACAACAATGGGGAAGGTGGTATTTTTTCGCTGTTCGCCCTCATCAGGAAAAGGGCCAAATGGGCCTACTTTTTTGCGATCATCGGCGGCAGTACGCTCCTTGCAGACGGGGTCATTACTCCTTCTATCACCATTGTGTCTGCCGTTGAAGGACTTGCCATTGTTAATCCGCGGATCCCGGTCGTTCCCATCGTCATTGTCATCATTACCGGGCTGTTTTTCGTTCAGAAATTCGGCACCAAAGCAGTTGGTGAGTCCTTCGGACCCATCATGTTCATCTGGTTTGCCATGCTGGGGGTCCTGGGCTTCTCACAGATACTTAAAAGCCCCATGATCCTGAAGGCGATTGATCCTCATTATGCATATGTTTTTCTTACAAAATACCCCCAGGGATTCCTTCTCATGGGAGCCGTATTTCTTTGCACCACCGGCGCTGAAGCGCTTTATTCCGATCTAGGGCATTGCGGATTGAAGAATATCCGCATCACATGGGTGTACGTTAAATTGACGTTGCTGCTTAATTATTTCGGACAGGGTTCCTGGATTATCCGGAATTCTGACAGTATTTATGACTGGACCAATCCGTTTTTTGCCATCATGCCACACTGGTTCCTGATCATCGGAGTCCTGATCTCCACTGCCGCGGCTATTATTGCCAGCCAGGCCCTGATCAGTGGATCCTACACGCTGATCAGCGAAGCCATTTCCCTTAATTTCTGGCCCAAGATCAAGATCAATTACCCTACCAACATCAAAGGGCAGATGTATATCTCCAGTATCAACTGGATGCTCTACTTTTCGTGTCTTTTTGTGGTTTTGTTCTTTCAGCGTTCATCGAACATGGAATCGGCCTATGGACTTTCCATCACCATTACCATGTTGATGACCACCAGCCTGCTGAGCATTTATCTCTACTATAAAAAGATTCCGATTTATGTAATTATCGTATTCCTTATCGTTTATCTTTCCATCGAAGGTTCCTTCCTCATTGCAAACCTGAACAAGTTCATGCATGGCGGTTGGTTTACCTTACTGCTCGGAGGGTTCCTGTTTATGATCATGTATGTATGGTTTAACGGTCGCAGGATCAAAAACAGTTTCATTGAATTTCTACAGATTGACGATTATGTGGAGGTGATCAAGGACCTGAGCAAGGATCAGACTGTGCCGAAATATGCCACCAACCTGGTTTTTCTCACAAAAGCCAATAAAGATACCGATGTAGAGTCAAAGATCAT
>JBAXFM010000026.1:0-28500 GCA_037139855.1 Bacteroidota bacterium | reverse complement strand
GAAATTTTTCAGACATGATTTTAAATTCTCTCTTGATTTTCTCTTTTTTTATGGGCCTAAAGCCCCATTCAATATCCGCCATCCTTCATAACAGTCAGCTAAAGCTGACTGCAAAAAATCTGTTCTTCGATTCTCCTATTTATTGCAGTTGGCTTCAGTCAACTGTTTTGGTAATTGATTTTACCATCGTGGCTTTAGCCACATTTATTCTATTTTAAAAGTCCCGTGCGATCATTGAATTCATTGATCAGTTCATCCCAGCGGGCTGGCTGGCTGAATATTTCTGACCAGACGTGACGATCATCCCAGAGTTGGCGAAGGTCTTCTACATCCTTACCCTGCTGTTCAATCCAGGTAAAATATTTCAGATTGTGGATGGCTTTCCGTTCGTTGTATCCAAGTTCCTTCATGGTGGAAGGAGCCGTTCCGAGCATGCACTTTTCATGGTCACGCGCCGCCTGGAGGAAAGAATAAGATCCGCGTTCAGCCGTAAGTTCTTCCAGCCGCGATCCATACATTTCGGCTGAATCGGTGGCAATGGTCATGATGACATCCGCACCGGTTAATTCAAAATGTTTCGCGGTCTTTATCGCCGAGAGAATATTCCCAATCCCTGAGATGCCGATCGTATCAAGCATAGACAGCAATTTCTTGTCAACGCCGTTGGCCGCCAGATATTCATGGCCCTCTTTTTCATTGAAAAGCCTGAGAAGCCGCATGCAATCCTCATCATCAATGGCCGTTACCACATCGGTATTGCGCACATTGTGTATCCAGGGAACGTGCTTGTCGCCTATTCCTTCAATCCGGTGGCCGCCAAAGCCATTCTGTAATAGGGTAGGGCATTGCAACGCTTCAGAAGCAACTACTTTAACATGCGGAAATCTGGTACGCAGGTAATCGCCGGCTGCAATGGTCCCGGCTGATCCGGTTGCAGAAATATACGCAGCAAGGTTTGAATCAGGACTTGCAACCATTTTGAAGGCCTCCTCCAGAGCATCGCCGGTCACCACATAATGCCAGCAGGAATTTCCAAATTCCTCAAACTGGTTAAACACCATGCAATCCTTTCGTGTCCGTTTGATTTCCCAGCATTTATCGTATATCTCCTTTACATTCGACTCGCAACCTGGTGTGGCAATCACCTCTGCCCCAATCTCTTTGAGCCAGGCAAACCGCTCCCGGCTCATCTCTTCCGGAAGGATTGCAACAGCCGTAACATCCATGAGGTATGAATCGAAGGCCCCTCCCCTGCAATAGTTCCCGGTTGATGGCCAAACGGCTTTGTGGTAGGTTGGGTCAAAACCTCCGGTAATGATTCGTGGAGCCAGGCAACCATAGGCTGCCCCGACCTTGTGAGCTCCTGTCGGGAACCATTTTCCCAGCATCACGATAATCCGGGCATCAATTCCGGTGAGTGACTTTGGCAATTCAATAAAATTTGGCGCACCATACAATCCCCCGGAGGCTTTGGGTTCATTTTTCCAGGTAATGCGAAACAAATTCAGTGGATGAAGATCCCATAATCCGATTTTTTTCAATTTATCCTTGATGTTCACCGGAATCAATTCAGGGTTTTGCATCTGTGCGAATGTAGGCAGGATAATGCCCTTTTTGCGATAGTGGCCAACGGCCTTATCAAGTACTGTGTGGTCTGTGATCTGGGTTATTAAAGGAATCATATGATTTTGGATTTCGGATTTCGGATTTGGGAATCTTAGAAAAAGTTTAGAGATCAAACAACTTTAATTGCATGACACCTTTGAGAATGATGCTCATCTCAGCGGCAAATTCAAAATGGAATTCCTTCACACAAGGGGTGAGGAATTTGACCTCGCTAAGGGTGAAATTATCCGGATTGATGATTGCTTTCACCTGGTTTGTTTCATATACATAGTGTTCATCAATCAAACTTAAGGTGCGGATGGTCTCTTTTTCCTTATAAATCAACACCACCTTATCAGACAAACGGCTCAGGAAAAAACCAGTTCCTTCCTGGTTCAGCGTTTTTACGGATAGGCAAACGCCTGGTTTATCTGCGAACGGCCGACCACTGCTTGGACAGAAAGTAGTACAATTGCCGCATTCGTTGCATAAGTCGCGGATGTTGAAAACCTGAAATGGCTGATCGACTTTGAAAATTTGATCGTTTTCGAAAGCGATTGTACCATCTTTTGCTAACACTGCTTTCTCCAGCGCATATTTCACGGGTTCAATCTGATACCCGAAGTTGGCCAGATTAGGACAAACCGAAACACATACATTGCATATTTCATCGCAATGTAAACACCTTGAAGCTTCTTTCTTTGCCTCATCCGGAGAAAACGGAGAAATGACCAGGTCGAAATTCCGTCTGTTTTCCAGGGAGGTTTCGGTTGGATGGCAACCATATTGTCTGACAGCCTTGCGGTGCATGAGGTCGGGAAGGGTCCCTCCGGGATTGGGTTCATAACGGACTTCACCCCCGGCCCCTCCGGAACCATTAGCGAAAAGGACCCCTCCCCCGGCCCCTCCCCTTGAAGGGGAGGGGGGTAGTGGATGGGTATCACTGAGTTCTGTAATAATTTCTTCAGCGGCTTTTCGCCCGTCGGCAATGGCATTGATAGCCGTTGAGGCGCCCCGCAGAGCATCGCCGCCAATATAAAGGTTTGGAATTTGTGTTTTGTAACTTCCGGGGACCGTTCTGAATTGTTCCACTTCAAGAAAGTCGATCGCCAGTTGCTGGCCAATGGCCGGAATGATGGTATCGCATGAAATTTCAAATTCCGAACCAGGAATGGCAATTGGAAGAGGCCGGCCATCTTTTTCCTTCATGGCCAAAACATTGCGTGTGCAAACAATCCCGGTTACCCGGCCATCGATTGATTTTACGCTAACAGGATTTGTCAGCTCAATTATTTCGATTCCCTCCTGCTTCACTGCTTCGATCTCACCCTGGTCGGCTGGCATCTCTTTCACCGTGCGACGGTAAACAATGGTTACCCGGCCATCATTCCCTACCATCCGATAGGCTGTGCGTGCTGCATCCATGGCTGTGTTTCCACCACCAATGATGACGACCTGACTGCCCAATCCTGCCTGATGATTCTTTTTTGCCCCGAACAAAAAATCAAGCGGATCAACCACTCCGGTTGACTCAATCCCCTCGATCTTTAGTTTCACCGACTGTTGTGCCCCGGCAGCCAGGAACAAAACATGGTAATCACGTTGAAGTTCAGCAAAACGGTTACGATCAATTACATGGTTATTATGCAATCGAATTCCTGATGCCAGGATACGATGTATGTCTGTTTCGACAGCTTCAGCAGTGAGCCGGAACGAAGGGATGGCATCAGAAACCATCCCCCCTGCCATTCTTTTTTGCTCAAAAACATCCACCTCAAATCCTGCCTGACGCAGAAACCAGGCACACGACAATCCTGCCGGACCCGCCCCGATGATGGCAGCTCTTCTCCCCTCCCCGCCTTGGGGAGGGGTTGGGGGCGGGGCTGTAATACTTTCTGACACAAACCGTTTGATCTCTCTGATGTGTAATGCTTCATCATAATTGATCCGGGTACATTTCAATTGACATAAGTGGTCGCATATCATGCCAGTCACCAATGGAAAGGGGTTGGTTCGAAATATGGCATCAAAGGCAGCACCGATGTTACCCAGTGCAGTGTGATGCAGATACTCCGGGATATCCTGGTTGGTTGGACAGGTATCGGTGCAAGGGGCATGGATGCAGTCAAACCATCCAAGTTCCCGGGCAGTCTTTATGCTTGGTTCTATCATTGACCCTTTATGGTATGCCATATTATCGGCCACACGGTCGGCATAATTATTCAAATTACACAGGGCTGCTGTAACAACTGAGTTGCTGGTTCCGGCCACTTTCGAAATATAGGAATCAATATCATCAGCCTTTCTCAAAGCAAATTCGGAACGAAGGATTTCAATATACTGATGCAAACGCCCGTATCCTCCGGGTTTAAGCAAATCGCTGCAAACGGTAACCGGTTTCATTCCGCAGGACAGCACATCAGCAATATTAAAACAATCAACCCCTGCTGAAAAAGAGACGTCAAGGTCTCCGGCCAGGTCATGCTGTAGTTTTCGTGCAAGGGTGATGCTGATAGGATGAAGTGCCCTGCCACTCATATACATCATGGTTTCAGATGTACCATAAATATCTTTATTATTTACACTTTCAAGTGTATTGGTAAGTTTTATCCCGAACTGTAAACCGTTTTCATTGGACGCAATTCGCAGAGACTCCAGAATTTCCAGCGCATCCTGATACTTCAGGTCGTGCTCAAAAGCCAGATCCGGAACCACCGTATTAAAACCCATTTTGGTGTTGAGCAACCTGCGAAGTTCTTCTGCACCAAGCAATGTCGGATTTAATTTGATGGTGGTATGCAATTTCTTTTCCCTGATCAGGTATAGGCCAATCTTTTCAATCTCATCGGGTGGACAACCATGCATGGTGCTGAGGGTGATGTGATCAGAGATCATGGTTGGGATGGTGAGTGTATCAATAGCAGGGTAAATGGCCCGGATAGTTCTTTTCGCGCTGTCAAGTTCCGAACTGCAATCGAGCATCCTGTTAAAAAACCATTGGACATTCGGCTCCATGATCCCTTGCAGGTTGTATCCGACACTCATGTTGAAGAGCGTCCCAACCGGACCGGAAAATCCTAATTCCCTATGCAGGACATGGATAATTATCCAGGCATTCAGATATTCTGTAAATGACTCCCTGATCTTTAATTCCTGAGACCATTCGCAATTGTAGCCCTCGTCCTGCATATCGATGCAGGGTTTGGAAACTTCAAGTTCATCGAGGGTCTGAACAGTCTTCAATTCGATGTAACGCGCCCCGCACAACCATGCAGCAACGATATTCAATGTAAGTTGTGTATGCGGTCCGGCTGCAACTCCGAGCGGTGTAGCTAAATACCGGCCGTACCTTATAAAGCCAAAAGGGTCGTTTGGCCCAGGCAGGAAAAATAAACTCCCGGAAATCCCCAAAAAGCGGTTATGTCTGATCTCGGTGAGCGTTAGATGCAGAAGTGCTGGCAGCGGTATCGGATTAAAATTTTCTGACACGAAATTGTTATTAATTCAGTTGAATGAGCTGGCCCAAAATTAGTTAAATTTGTCGCCTCTCAAACAAACGGAATTCCCATATGCAAGATATTGAAACATACCTGGATGCAGCCTTCCTTGAAGCATTTGATTCTGTGAGGAACAATATTGGCGGGCCTTTTGGTGCAGTCATTGTAAAGGATGGCAAGATTATTGGCAAGGGGGGAAACCGGGTTAGTTCACAAAATGATCCGACAGCCCATGCCGAAATCGTTGCCATCCGGGATGCATGTCAGCATATCGGGAGTTTTGACCTTTCAGGCGCAGTGTTATACTCAACCTGCGAGCCATGCCCGATGTGCCTTTCAGCCATTTATTGGGCCAACATCCTATCGGTATATTATTGTTCAACCCGCCATGATGCTGCATCCATCGGGTTCAAGGATAATCATATCTATGAAGAATTAAACCAGCCTGTTGAAGAACGTAAAATGAACTTCAGGCAGGTCACCCATCCAATGGCTGTTGACCTTTTCAGGGAGTGGACTGAAAAAAACGATAAAATTCCTTACTGACAAAAACGATCATTTTGCCCAGGGCGGTTTTGGAGGCGCTTTGGGTCCCTTTGGCTGTTTAGGCGCTTTTGGCTTTGCAGGTTTTTTTGCTTTTGGAGGTTGAGGAGCTTTAGGAGCCTTAGGGGCACTATGAGGCTTAGGTGGTGGCTTGGGCTTCTGTATTTCAGTGTTTACGCTACCCGAAGGATTGGCAATGATGACAGCAGGTGCAGCTGTTGTGACGACCAGCAAAGCCATAGCAAGGATGATTGGTTTCATGAATACTGTTTTATAAAACCTGTTTGCAACAAAAGTAAATATTTTCCAGTCAATCTTATTATATTCACTAATTTTGACTAAAATATACTTCTTATGGCTATTTCGTCAATGTTGCTGATAGCAGCCATTGTGCTGGCTGCTGTTTTTTTCATTATCTTTCTTTACAGTTCCATTCTGATTGTTGGTGGAAAAGAGATCAATGTGCTTGAACGCCGCTGGTTTGGCAAAGAGATGCCGAAAGACCGCGTGTTTGCCATGAGCAACGAAATCGGTGTTCAGGCACGAACCAAAGGACCGGGTTTGTATTTGCTGATTCCATTTATCTACAAGACTAAGAAACAAGAGTTTACCATCATCGGAAAAGATGAAATCGGTGTGGTGATTTCTGTGGATGGCAATCCAGTTCCATCAGGGAAGATCTTTGCAAAAACAGTGGATTGCAATTTATTTCAGGATGGCGAATTATTCCTTAAAAACGGCGGGGAAAAAGGTACCCAGATACAATTCCTGCCTCCGGGGATTTATCGTATTCATCCACAGCTTTTTACGGTAAGCATCGAACCAGTAACCATCATCGGTGAAAACCAGATTGGCATTGTGGAATCCATTGATGGAGCGCCAATTCCTCCTGGCCGCATCTTTGGGAAAGTTGTTGATTGTGATTTGTATCAGGATGGAGAAGCATTTTTGAAAAATGGCGGAGAAAAAGGTCCGCAGATCAAAACATTGCCTCCGGGAAACTACCGTATCAACCCGCTGTTATTCAAAATAAAAAACGTGAATGTCACAGCAATCGACAAGGGACAAATCGGCGTGGTAACGTCACAGGATGGAAAACAGATCAGTGGAGGGCGCCTGCTTGCCAGAACAGTTGACGGACACAGCAACTACGAAGACGGCGAAGCGTTTTTAAATAACAATGGAGAAAAAGGTCCCCAGGTATCTATTTTATTGCCCGGAAAATATCGTATCAATACCGATCTTTTCAGGGTTGAAATCAAAGAGACCATTATTATTCCCGATCAAAAAGTGGGGATTGTAGTTGCCAGAGACGGCCAACCATTGCCGGAAACCGAATTTGTTGCCAAGCCCATCACAGGTCACAATAATTTCCAGGATGTCACCAAATTTCTTGAAAACGGGGGACAACGCGGCCCTCAATTTGATGTACTGAAACCCGGCACCTATTATATCAATTCGCTGATGTTCAGCGTTGAACTCGATAGTGTTGCAGTGGTTGAACGCGGTCAGGTGGCTGTGGTTGTATCGAATGTTGGCATGGAACCGCCACATATTCATGAGATTGCTAAAAAAATTGCTGAAGCCGAAAATACCGATGTGACCCCGGACGTGAGCACGGCGGAATCAAAAAATGCCGAAACCCGCATTGACGTTGGCATTGAAAGATACGTCGTTCCAAAAGGGTACCGCGGTGTTCAGCAGGAAGTAGCCGGTCCGGGGATTTATTACCTGAATCGCCGCGCTTATATTGCCTATATCATTGATACAACCAACATCACCATCGATTGGGATGAGGCCCAGGAAACCCGCTTCGACCCATTAAAAGTGGTTTCTCACGATGGTTTTGAAATCAGTGTGTCGGTCAAAGTGGTCATCCGGGTCCGTCCCGACCAGGCGCCCTATATGGTTGCCAAGATCGGGTCTATCCAAAACCTGATTGAACATGTAATCCACCCCATGATCGATTCGAGTTTCCGAAATCAGGCATCGGCTACTTCCGCCATGAATTTCATGCAAAACCGTCATGAAGAACAGCAAAAAGCGGAAGACAGGGCTCGCAGGGAATTGGAAAAATACCACGTTGAACTGGTATCCGTTTTGATTTGTCAGATTCAATTGCCTGAAAATCTGATGAAAACACAAACAGAGCGTATCATCGCGCAACAGGAGCAGGCCATGTATGTTGAACAGCAAAAAGCACAGCAAACCCGCATCGCCATGGCAAAAACCACTGCCGAAGCCGACAAGCAGGTGGATTTGGTTCAATCGGAAATTGAGGTGAAAATTGCAGAAAACCGCAAGCAGAAGGCCATCAAAGAGGCCGAAGGGAAGGGAGAGTCAACACGATTGGAAAAGGCAGGTGAAGCGTCGGGTATTGAATCCATTGGCAAGGCAAAGGGCGTTGCCATTCTGGCAGAGGGTACGGCAACCGCCGAAGCATATGAAAAGCAACGACAGGCCATCGGGGAAGATGGTGTTATCGCGGTTCAGGTCGCTGAAAAACTTGCCAGCGGGAATGTGAAGGTTGTACCCGACACCCTGGTTACCAGCGGCGACGGTGGCATCGGCGGTTTGGGACAATTGCTGGGCGCATTTCTGACCAAAAAAATTGTCGAACCTTCTGAACGAAAAAAGGAAACAACCAACTAGCAGCATGGCCGATCATCACAATAAAAAGCGTTTTCTGAACATGCCAAAATACCCCGGCGGCAGCGAAGCATTCAGGGAATTTATCTCCGCCAATCTGCAATATCCCCAAGCCGCTCTGGATGCCAATGTCGGTGGGACCGTTATTGTTGAATATGACATTCCCGACAATGGGATTGTTCAAAACCCACGGGTTTTGAAAGGGATCGGATATGGATGCAATGAAGAAGCGCTGAGGGTTGTTGGCCTGCTTCGCTTCGAAAAAGTAAAAAACAGGGGTGTGCGGGTTAAAATGACCACCAAAACCAATATCAATTTCATCCTTCCGGGGATCAAATTAAATTATTCTGTTTCCGCGGAGGCTGATCCGCAAACTCAAAAAAACGAACCGGGACAACAAAATGCTGCCCCGGTTGTTTATGAATACACGGTAACGCTTTAATCCAGGAAGTGCATTTTCAGCGCATGATAAACGGAACAATGGTGGCAATCACCCCTGTACAAACAACCACCATGATAAACAGGTTATACCGTACATTGTAGTTGCCAAGCAGCGATTCGTCGTAATATTTCGCCACATTCTGGTCTTTGTACATCGAGATAAGTCCATTCACCAGTTTAATGCGCGTTTGCCTGCCTTTTAGCAGTCCAATGATTACAACGATGTTTACCAGCACGATCAGGCTGACAAAAACGAACATCACTGCCAGTGATGAAGAGTCGGTTCGTGATTTTTCAACCAACCCTGAATTAACCGCCAGGGTGATCAGGTTTAAAAAAATGGACGTCAGGATGAAAATGATATCGGTGCGGGTGTTTTGCTGCAATTCCGATGTGATGTGATTATGCACGTGCTCTATCATAATTTCAGATTTTAAGTTTTTATTTTTCAAAAATAGTTATTTTAAATATTCCTGCTCATTCTTTAATCAATTTCTGCTGAATGGTCAAATGTTCGTCACTGCTTCTTAGGAAGTAAACGCCTTTTGGTAAAGCGCTGATGTCAATTTCAGTGATGCGGTCAGTCAACACCCCATACAGCATCTGCTCCCCGATAATGTTAAATATCAGCACATTAATGTTTTTATATTCAGCACATTCAATAACCAGATAGTCCTTCACGGGATTTGGATAGAATTTAATTTTTGGGGTTGAGTTATCCGTTCCGGTCCCGGTGGTGACATCCTTTACACAGCGGATGCTAAACCCGTATTTCCGGGGAGCAGGATTATGATCAATGCCTGCAAATAAATACCACATGTACGTACTCCAGGCATTTGTTCCGCTCACCGAAGATGTCCACCAAAGACCATTTTCTCCGATGGTCCGAAAATCATTGTTAACCGGGTCGCGCATACCACCCGGTAATCCTGTAAAGCCGGTACTGTTTGTAGCTCCGGTATTTGGGCTGCCCCAATGAAGTGTACCGGATTCTTTCATTTTACCTCCGGCAATGGCAACGCCCCCCAGGTAGTTTTCAACAGATGTCCACTCTGCATTTGTGGGTACATGCCAGCCATCCGGACATAATTTATTGACATTGTTTACAGTATAACTGTTATATAAAGCGCCGTAAACTGAGTCATAAGAAAGCGAATCATTGTTATAGTAACATCTTGCACCGGTTACCAGGGCCGACCAGGCATTGGTTGAAATCACATTTGGAATAGGATCGCCATTGTTATAATGCGTAACTTTCAGGTTCTGCTTCAGCCATACCTGGCTGCCAATTATGACGGTATCATACACGTTACCGTCATAGTCTGAGACAGTCTGCGCATGAACCGAAATCAACACGTTTAGTAAGAATATTACTGTGATAAAAACTGATCCGATGGATTTGCATTTTATTCTCATTTTGTTTTCCTCCTTTTTTATTGATGGTTTATTTTGTTTCAGGTAATTCTTTTTTATACTTTTGGTTTGATAATTCCTGTTGTGGAATTTTCACCCGGCGAAATTAAATCTGGCTTGCCATTTACTTCGGAAATACGCCTGTAAAATAATTGTAAATCGTTTTACAAGCTTTCTGCATGCGAAAACACATTAATTATATCAACTTTGTCCCGGAACAATCAGACATATTTTGAAGAGCTGAAAAAAAAGATTGTAGCCATGATGCAACAATCCTATCCGGGAATTAATCCATCGATTTCAGATTGGAAAGGTCAGGAAATTACCGATCTCCAGGAAGAGTTGTTGCGTAAAGTGAATGCCCATATCAGCGAAAAATGGTTCTACACGCACATGAAATCCACACACCCCACATTGCCACGCATCGATGTGCTGAACCTGTTGAGCCGGTATGTGGGATATGCAAACTGGGATGATTTTGTTTTCCAGCACCAGGAAATGGTACCTCATGCGGCAACACTTCCGAAAACCGGCAACAAATATTTTTATTGGGTTCCGGCCCTGGTAATTCTAAGTGTAGTTATATTTTACGGAGTGTTCAGTCTTTTAAACACCCGCGAATACCGGTTCCGTTTTGTTGATGCTGATACCCGGGAGCCCATCACCAACATGAAAATATCCGTCAGGTTATTGCTGAAAGGTGAATCTCCGGTTGATTTGTTATGCGATACTTCGGGCACCTTTACCCTGAAAACCGATAAAAGCGTGATTAAAATGGTTGTTAATAATCCATATTACCGAACTGATACCATCACACGTGTGATGAAAAAACTGGATAACGGTGAGATTATCAGCCTCCATGCCAACGACTTTGCCCTGATGATCCATTATTTTTCGCTGACAAACATCGCCGATTGGGAGAAAAGAAGAAGCAAACTCGATCATATGATTGATGATACGGCCATGATCTGTCAGGTAATTGGTGAAAAAGGTCCTGCCGGAATGGAATTGTTAACGAAGGCAGAATTCATCGATAAATTAACCATGCCATCGGGATCCTTGAAAGATCTTGAAATACTGGATACCAGATTCCGGAATGATCGGATCTCTGTACTTAAGTTCCGGGTAAATTCAAAACACAAATGAAAAGGTTGCTGAGAATATCATCCCTGATTGTCCTTTATTGCCTTACCACGGCCAAGAGTTGCGACAGCCCTGGGGAAGAGAAAGCCAGGGACCAAGCCAACATTATCGCTACCCGCGACAGCATCACATCAGTGGTTTCTTCTGAAAGTTTATCCGAAGAAACGCTCAAAGCATTTGAAGAATCTGCCAAACAGAAACTCTCTGATTTTTCCGATTACGCAAGTGTTATGACCGATACCACGATCGGCCAGACTTTCAGAAACCAGGCAGCAGATATGATTCGCCAGCTGTTCATTGCCGATGCCCTGGTGATGCCTGAAAAAAGTGCTGAAAACCTGGTGTTCGATTCGGTAACAGTGTTGCAACCGCTGCATCGGACCAGCGCCAACTCTTATGCGGGCCAACTCTCATGTATCGTATCCACGGCAAAAAAATATTCAACCTATGGGAAATCACAATCCACCAGGGTTTTGGCAGTTGACATTCATTTGATCAAACGTGCAGCCGTGATTGGAAAGGATACCCTCAGCTCATGGAAAATCTTTCTTGGCAAATTTCACTGACCTGCCTGCCTTAGGATAACAATTGGATATTCTTTACGTTTGATTTCAACGCTCTGTACTGATTTTATCCTGCAATTTATGAGAACAAAAAAGTTTTTGGTTTTCGCTATTTCCCTCTTTGTTTTAACCCTGGGAACATATGCCCAGTTTCCCATCGAGATCAAGAAGATTCTTGACCCTGCAAAGAGCGGCCTGACCGAGAAAGACGCTGTGGCCGGTATCCGCGAAGCGCTTGTGAAAGGTACCGGTGAGAGTGTGAAGATTGTTTCGAAGGTAAACGGTTATTTTGCCAACCCCGAAATTAAAATACCCTTCCCCCCTGAGGCCAGAGATGTTGAAACGAAACTCCGGGCCATCGGCCTTGGATCGCAGGTCGACGACGTGATTGCCTCCATCAACCGCGCAGCCGAAGATGCTGCAAAAAGCGCCGAGCCGGTTTTTGTAGCTGCCATCAACGGAATGAGCATTTCCGATGCCATCAATATCGTGAAAGGAAGCAATGACGCGGCAACCCGGTATCTTGAAAAAACAACATCCCCGGAATTGAAAGCAAAATTCAGCCCCATTATCAAAACCTCCCTTGATAAAGTTGATGCAACCCGACTGTGGGCAGAGGTGATCAAACAATACAACCAGATTCCGTTTGTAAAAAAGCAAAATCCCGACCTTACCGCCTACGTAACCGATAAAGCCATTGCCGGATTGTTTGTAATGGTGGCCAAAGAAGAGGCTAATATCAGACACGATCCTGCTGCAAGGGCTACTGAATTGCTGAAAAAAGTGTTTGGGAATTAATTGAACATGATCGACATTTTAGTACCTGAAATTTCATTTTGATGTATATTTCGGCATAATATTTTTAATTGCCCACTGTTTCTCTTTATTAATAGATGTTACAGAAAAAAATATTTTCAACCAACTCTTCAGAATCTGTTTGCTCCTAGCTTATCTTGCTTGGGTTCAAGATTTAAAAACTTTATTAATTTTTCAAATTGGCAACGTAGTTGCCCAATCTTTGTAGCGAATGAATCAGGTGTGAAAATCAAAGCAGCGTAGCTGCGACATATATTATTATACCATTCAAATAAATATCGCTCATTGTAATCAATCTCTGGTTTTTCAATATTTTATGTCGCCCCTATGGGGCTTTTGATTTTTTCGGCTGTTCATTCTACAAAGATAACGCCCCTCTGGGGCTGCGTGATTCTGTTGTTTCCTTTATCCCTTTTATCAGCACTTGTTTGGTTCTGGCTTGTCCAGGTTAGGAAAACAAGTTCAAAGTTGACAGCAATAAAAAAAAATAATCATTTGGTTTTCAATAACAAAAATCGTTTAAATGAGATTGTTGAAAAATAAATGAAAAAACATGTATTACCTTTTTCATATTTTCCGATTAAGCAATATATAAATTTTAATCCATCGCCTTATGAAAACAATTGAATACATTTCATCTCAGTTGGATGACATTTTCGGAGAATGCGATTTTTTTTTACAAGGTTGCATTGATTGCCAGCAACAGAAGAAAAAAAATTCCGTAACTGTTGGCGCCCATCCGGTCAAAAATTCAAACTGCGGATTCTTATTCTGCTATTTTGACGGTTTCATGACAGACTTTATGGCAGAAATTGAAGAAAAATTCCATGAAATCATATCTCAGGTTTCTTATGAAGACCTGGATAATTTCTTCGACGAATCAGAACGCAGGTTAAATAAAATAATTGGTTTGATAGCAAAATTGAAGGTCATTGTGAATGAAAGGAATGCAATAAAACCAGATGTTGTAATTATGAATTAACAGGTAAATTGGACTATTTAAGCCCAAACACCATCTCCTTCTTCAAATGAATCATCCTGTAAACAAAGGCCTTTCGCACGGTATCTTGTCCACGGGTAAGGCAGAGTGTGTCGGGTGGTAGGATGGTGTCGAACAGGTCGCCATATAAAGATGCTGGATCCTGGTAATCATCGCTGAGGGCGATATAGTAAGCATCAGAACCTTGCTTCAGATTGCCACGAAGTTGATTGATCCAGTAATATTTATGAATGCGCTCCAGGGTCCCCAGCGCATATACCGGTTTGTTTATTTTCCTGCCCACATAGTAATCAAAATTTGCGGCAGGAAACCATCTGAAAGTGAGAATTGGGGAACTTTTGCCCATGATCTCATTTTTCGCATCCGTTTCGGCAAGGGATTTAAACTTCTCGCCCAGTTGTTTCCAACCTGTCATGTCATGTGAAATATCATCCATTTTCCATCGGTTCAGCGGAACCCAGCCATACCTGATCTGCCCTACGCCTATCACTGCCACGAGCATTAAAAAGGCAAGAGAAATTGTAACAGGCCAGGGAACAAGAGGCATTTTGCGGTCGTTGCGATTTGGCTCCGACAAATAAGCAGCAGCAATGATGATGAAACCAAGGTAGCCGGGGCCGGTCCAGTGTGGCAGGGTGCTGCGGAAAAGTGAAAATGACCAGAAGACCAGTATTAATGGAACACTGATCCACAACAGGATCCTTCTATAATCGGCCCGGATAAACTGTTTGTGGCGAAACAGCGCCACCAGGGCCGTAAGAATGATCAATACATTTACCGGATTATTGTAAAAAAACTCTCCGGCAATCTCTGTGAGGAAATATTGTGGTTGCAATCCTGATTCGGTGATCCCCACTCGATTTTCATGAAATGTAAAACTGATGAAGTTGTTTTCGACATTCCATAAAACCACGGGAATGCATAAAAGCAAAACAATAAGGATGGCGCCATAAGTCTCCTTTGCCTTGAACCATTGACGATTGTACAACAGCATGTAAAAGAACACGCCTGTCAGCAAAAATACTGAATGATACTTCGATAACATGGCCAGCCCGGCGCTAACGCCGGCAAATAAAAGCAGGGTCCTGCTTTTTGGCAGGAGGTCGCGGTCAGGAAGTAATTTAAGCAGCAGATACACCGTAAGCAGCCAGAAAAAAACCTGCGGGGTATCGGGAAGGATGAAGGTTCCGCTGAGGATAAACCCGTATAAGGATCCGGTAAAAAGCAGGGCGGCATACAAGCCGGTAAGCGGGTTTTTAATATGCCGGCCTATCAGAAACATCAGCCCAGTGCTAAGGGTTCCAAGCACTACTGACGCCAACCGTAGAAAAAATTCATTGTCGAAGGTAAGATTCCACGTAAACAGTTGAATCATCATTCCCACCATCGGGGGATGGTCGAAATGGCTGAGCGCCGGAAATTTTGCATAGGTCCAGTAATAAACCTCATCATTCCCCAATTCAATAGATCCGGCAATAAATCCGCGGATCACGATGGAAATAACCATCAGAAAGAACAGAGCCAGATGTATTTTTCGATTGGAAGGCATGTAATAATGTGCTGATGTGATAATGTGCTGATGTGATAATGTGCTGATGTGCTGATTTACAAAAAGCTCACCAACAACTTGATATTCAAAAATACCACGATTCCGCCAACAATGAGCAGCATGGCTTTGGTGGAGTTTGTATTCACATATTTCCCCATCACTTTCTGCGATGAAGTGAGGTAGATTTGCAGGAAAATGGTAAATGGCAACTGAATGCTGAGAACCATCTGGGAGATGATCAATCCCTGGTAAGGATTGCTGATCAGGAAAATGAGCAGCAGTGCGATCACCAGCGAAATGAGTACTCCAAGTCGTGAGTGGCTGTCGTGAATGTCGTAGGGTTCGCCAAAAATTCCGGCAAAAATGCTTCCACCGGCCATTCCTGATGTAATGGTTGAGGCAATACCGGCAAAAAGCAACGCAACACCAAATATCACGGCGGCGTTGTTCCCCAGCAGTGGTTTCAGTATGCTTTCGGCCTGCTGCAACTCATTCACCGGGATGTGATTGGTAAAAAAGGCAGTGGCCGCGAGCAGGATGATGGCGCTGTTGATAGCCCATCCGATCACCATGGAAAAAAGGGTATCGAAAAGTTCATAATCCAGCTGACGTTTGATCACTTTTTCATCTTCCAGGTTCCATTGGCGGCTTTGTATGATTTCGGAATGAAGAAAGAGATTGTGTGGCATAACCACGGCTCCCAGCACGCTCATCACAATGATCATCGATCCCTGGGGAATACTTGGTTTTACCCAGCCGATACCCGCCTGAACCCAATTGATATCAACCAGCGTAAGTTCATATAAAAAAGATAGCCCGATGATGGAGACAAAAGCAATGATGAACTTCTCGATTTTATGGTAGGAATTGGAAAACAGCATGACCAGTACGAAAACGAAAGCCATGATGGCGCCTGCCGGGATAGGGATGTCGAACAACATATTCAGCGCCACGGCAGCGCCCAGTATTTCGGCAAGCGAGGTTGAAATGGAGGCGCCCATCGCCGACAGCAAAACCGTTCGTGACACCCACAATGGAGTATGCAGATTTGCAGCTTCGGAAAGACAAAGTCCGGTTGCAATACCGAGATGGGCAACATTGTGCTGCAGGATAATGAGCATGACGGTCGACAAGGTAACCATCCACAGCAGTTCATAGCCAAACTCCGACCCGGCAGCGATATTCGACGCCCAATTTCCCGGATCGATAAAACCGACTGTAACGAGCAGCCCCGGCCCGATGTACTTGAGGATATCAAGCCCGCCAAAACGGGGTTTGTGATCACGCCGGCGAAGATCTTTGATGAAATCGAACAACATTATACGCCTGGATTCAGAGGTGGAATAGCCGATAAAAAAACACATCGTCCTGCAATCGGAAGTGATTTGCAACACGATGTGTTTTATGATCAGATTTTTGAAGCTATTTTTTAGCCACGATTGGTTTCAGCAAACCATATTTCTGCCAGTCTGCAAAGATATTCTGGGCAATGTTGACTGAAGATTCATCAATATACTGGGGATCAGTAACAGTGATCTGACCGGTCCATAAAGCTTCCTTTGAACCATGGGTATAAAGGCTGGCTTCAAGGTTGATTACCGAAGTGGTAGTCCAGTATCCCCCGGTTGAAACTACGCCACCACCATAATAGCCACCACCATAATAACCGCCACCCCAGTAGCCACCGCCCCAATAACCGCCATAGCCTCCGGTTACATAAGTGGTTTGTGGTATATAGTTTTCAGTTTTATCGGTTCCGGTGTATTTGAAAACCAGGATACCGTCAGCGCCCAGACTGTCACATTTCCGTTTGATGTCGTCGATCGGATATTTAACATTCGGGTTGAGAAAATCTAGTGACCCAATGGCTTTCAGCCCTTGTTTTTCAAAATAGGCATCCATCGATTGTTCAAATGGCTTCATGTATTCCAGCTTCTCAAACAATGGCATGACCACCACTTTTGATATCTGTGTTTTGTTGTCCGGGTTCTTCCAGCTGGTCAGGGTGACCGGCGAACCGCATGAGGTGAGCATAAAGGCTGCAACGACTGCCAATAGTCCAAAGTAAAGTTTTGCTGTTTTCATAGATACTGTTTTTTGTGGTAAAGATAATACAATTTAGTTATTGCTTGATAATCTTTCCCGTTCCGGCATGATTTCCGGTAACCACCCGGATATAATAGAGTCCGGAAGGTTTGGCGGCAAGCGAAAATTCGTGCTTCCGCTCTCCATTCAGTTCGGCGGCCATTATTTTCTCACCATGCATTGTATATATTTCCAAATGCATTCTTTGATCAATATCCTCACAAATCAATTCGAGGGTGAAAATTCCGGCGGTGGGATTAGGGTAGACTTTGAATAACTGGTTTGTTGAATTACCTGGTGATGCAGTGGGTTCCAGTCCGGTACCACTGGCATTCGGATTTCCTCCGCTGTTCTTAACATTGCAATACTGAGCTTCTATTGTTATATACCCATGCATGAATCCCCCTTCATAAACCTTTGTCCCCGGCAAATATTTTATCCTTTCGCCAGCAATCATGGTAGCGCTGCCCCCAGGATCAACTGTGAAGGTTGTGCCATTTCCGGCCACAACAATATTTTGAAATGCATCGTAACAAGCAGTCATTCCACTTGTGACTGTTAGACCTTGCAGGTTGTTTGACTGGCAGGTTGTCTTTTTAGAAGTGACTACCCAGCAACAGGTCCTGCTGATGAGGTTTGCATCAGTCACCGTAACACAATAGGTTCCTGCTGACAAACCGGAAACATCTTCTGTCAGTGGTCCAAAATCCCAACGGTATGAATACTGTGGCGCTCCGCATGATACAGAAAGATCGATGGATCCATCGCTGCAACCAACCCCGCTTTCGGGTTGAACCACGGCGGTTAATATCACATCTTCATATTTCCAGCTTGCCGTTTTATAGCCACACCAGGCATCGGTAACCGTAACCGAGTAATAGCTTCCACATGTCAGGTTGGAAACATCCTCCGTTTGCGGCCCCGTATTCCATTGGTATGAAAATGGGGTACAGCCTCCGGACACAGTCAGATCGATCCAGGCATCATTACCGGGTACGCAACTTTCCTTATATAGTGTACCTGCAATTGCCAGGTCGGTTGTAACCTGCCAGCTCATGATGGCTATACAGTTATTCGCATCGGTAACGGTAACGGTATAGGCTCCGCAGGTCAGACCAGTAATATTGGGGGTTGTCGCATGGGTACTCCACTGGTAATTATAGAGAGGCAACCCTCCCGACACCGCAGTGATGATATTTCCCAAACCGGTTACACAATTCACCGGAAAGATGGTAGCATTGATGATGAGTGGCGGCAGCAGGGTAACAGATATCATCCCTGAAGACAGACCTTCGGGAGGATATTGTATTGCAACAAAAAATTTACCTGAGGCGTATTCCGGACCTGAAGTAATCACCGGATTCATCAGTGGTGAGGTCCAGGAGGTGCTGGCACAATACCAGGTGTAAATTGATCCTGCCATTCCACAACCATACGTTCCACAACAATCCAGGTAAATCGGGTCGCCGTAACATATGATGTAGGAATTATTTATTACGTTATAGCAACAGGTTCTGCTCACACTATGATGATCTGTTACCGTTACACAATAGGTTCCGGCAGTTAAACCGGTAATATCCTGGGTAGTTTTCGTATTTGACCAATAGTACGTATATGGCGTAACACCACAAGATACTGAAAGGTCAATGGTTCCGTTGTTGCACTTGTTATTTCCAAAGGCCTGCGTTACCACCGCATCCAATAAAACATCCTCGTATATCCAGCTTGCTGTCACTTTGCTGTTAGATCCATCTGTCACCGTTACTGTGTAGGTATTTCCGCAAGTCAGGTTGTAGATATCCTGGGTATGTGCGTGGGTATTCCAATCGTATGAATAGGGCGTACATCCCCCCGAAACAGAAAGATCGATCCAGGCATCATGGCCGGGAGAGCAGGTTGCCTTATGAAGAGTACCTGAAACGGCCATACCGCTGGTAACCTGCCAGCTCCCAACGGCGGTGCAGTTATTCCCATCGGTTACCGTTACCGTATAAATTCCAGCTGAAAGGCCTGAAATGCTGTTGGTTTGGGGGCCCGTGTTCCAATTGAAAATATACATCGGTGATCCACCCGAAACCTGGAGGATAATACTGGCATCATTCCCCGGCGAACAACTCATGGGTACAATGGTGGCTCCAATGATGATCTGTGGATAAATAGCAACATCTACCATTCCTGATGAAAGCCCTTCTCCGGAATATTGTATTGACAGAAAATATTTACCGGAAATACAGTCAGGGCCCGGAGGAATAACCGGATTCTCCAGGGATGATGTCCATGTGCTGTTGTTACAGAACCACGTGTAAGTTGACCCGTTCATCCCGCACCCGGCTAACCCACCGCAAAACAGTTTAATCGGGTCGCCGTAACATACTGGGTTGGGAAAGGCATATTGAGAGTTAGCGGTGTTTGAAAAAGTCATCGTCAATAAAATGACCACAAGTAAGAAATTCCGCTGTTTTTCAGAAAATGAGATGCATTTTGTTTTCATAATGGGATGATTTAAAATGTATGGGCAATATTAAGGTAGTTCCGGAAAACAAACCACCCCAATGAGTGAACGGTATCTGTGAATGATTTAACGGCTATATATTGCAGATGAACGGAGAAGAAGAAACGGCGGAATACGGTCGGACATCAGATTATTTCATTTACATTATGCCTTGTTTGTTAAAAAAGCAGGATGTTAAAACGCCCGCATGGCGCGCACAAAGCAGGTGCCGTTCTTATAGCCATATTGGTGAATACCAGTGGCGAAATCCTGGATCCATGCGAATTCCGCACTAAATTCCGAGGAGCTCCAATAGGCGCAATAGGAGCTATTGGAAAAACCACCAATGATATTTCTATACTTGTACATCAGGTTAAGCTCGTCTTTCGATGGCAGAAACCAATCGCTGTATCCACCCAGCACCAGGTTATCGCATATCCTGGCTGCAATGCCTGATTGAAGGCAACCTAATACAATCCAATTCGTATTAAATTGTCCCTGGCCAACAGCAGTGTACGTGTTGCCTATGGGGTTTCCGTAGCAGCCCCACTGTGCTGCTGAACTTTGATCGCTGGTTGCAGCAATCAGCCCGTGTTCGCCTGTACCATCAATATAGATGATAATACCTCCCTGGTAACTCTGGCCGATGGTAAGGGGTATTGTGCTGATGCAACGGACGGAAAATCCAGTGTGATTATCCTCGGAGACTCTGCTTACATAAGCCGAAGAATAAATCAATTTTCGGCTCCACGCACTTAAACTGTTTGTAGCCGTTGATGTCCACCAATAAGTCATATCACCCTGGAAGTAATACGCTCCTGCGTCGTCACGAAAACCACCCGGAAAACCCGAAAACCCACTTAAATTGGTGGCACCGACGTTGAGACTTGTCCATAACACGCATGTTTTCATTGGCCCTCCTGCTAAGGACAGCCCACCCAAATAGGTTGTCAGGGCAGTCCAGTCATCGTCGGATGCAACATGCCAGCCAATGGGGCAAAGATTGCGGCTGTCGTTTACAGTCGGCCAGTTATATAATGCACCATATGGTATCTTGTAGGTGATTGGATCGTTGTTATACCAGCAGTAAGCCCCGGCAGAAGTAATGGTCCAGGTTGCATTGCTCGTAACATAGGGAATCAGATCACCATTGCGGTAGTGAGTAACTCTGAGGTTTTCTGCCATCCATTCCTGGGTTCCAATTTTAACAGTCGGGTAAGCGTTACCGTCAGCATCGATCATATGTCCGCCTCCTCCCTGCCCCAGGCTGCCGAGGCTTTGTCCTTCCCCGGTTCCCATATACATCCATACGGTTCCATTAAAGTAATAGAATCCCGCGGGGGCATCTGTCTGGTATACAAGTAATCCGATTGCAGGAGAAAGGATACTGTTGCGTTGAATTTCATTCATCCTCGGAGTCAAAAATCCTTTATTGGATGATTTCACATCAAGCATTGCCGCCGGATCGGGCTGGCTGTTGTCATTATTTATCGCTACCTGGGCCATCCCCTGGGCAAATAAAAACATTGCTAAAACACCTATGAGATAAAGATTTTTCATGGGAAAAAGGTTTAGTGTTGTGTTTACAAGTTATAGATTGTTGGTTTTTTCGTAAGGCAAGGAAATTTTCCAGATCACCTTGCATTATGGAATGAACCATAGGACAAGAATATTATAAGTTATTTAACGAAACCACGCCAATGAGCGAACGGTATCCCCGCTTGATTGAAAGGATGTTTTTCTGAGTTAACGGATGACCACAGATGAATGAAAGGTTAGCGATCCTAATTGATATACGTGAACGGTATGACAAGCAAAACGGAGGTGCCGGGATTTTGATTGCCCGGGAAGGCTTCTGAGAACTCAACCCTGGTGGTTACCCCGTATTTCCTGCCTAAGAGTTCCAGTCGTTTGCGGGTCATATCCATGCCCAGTTTCAGGTGTTTGTCATCTTTGGTCTGAATTGCCTGTGCTTTTTTGATTCCGATGCCATTATCCTCGATGATTACCTGCAATGAGTTTTCATCCTGATGGGAGAATGTTATCTGAATGAAACCCTTGTCATCCATGGTTGAGATACCATGCCAGATTGAATTTTCGACAAAGGGCTGGATGATCATGGAGGGAATGCGCATCTCCTCCGGATCAAAATGCTCACCGTACTCAATCTGGTAGCCAAATTTATTTTCCATACGCAAACGTTCGAGATCAATGTAATTTTTCAACCGGTCCACTTCCTCATCAAGGTTGATCATCGCTGCATTGAGTGCGTTCATGTTTTGCCTGATCAACCGCGCGAATTGTGAAAGATAGAGACCCGCCTCGTCATTTTTGTTCTGAAATAAAAAATTTTGAATGGACCCCAGGGCGTTGAAAATAAAGTGGGGATTCATCATAGACTGAAGCGCTTTCAACTCGAGGGTGATGAGGTGGTGGTCGAGTTCCCGGTGTTTAATCTGCAAGTTCTTTCGCCGGATGATAACAATGGTAATCAGCCCAAGTACAATGACCGCAAGGAAGGCTAAAAACAATGGATGCCTCCAGATTGAAACCTTGACATGAAAAGGATACGCTATTACTTCACTCCATTCAGAAGTGGATTTGCGCACCTTCAGCTGAAAATTATACTGCCCGCTTAGTAAACGCTGATAAACCACATTTCCCGTAGTTGCCGTAGTCCAGGATGTATCCAGGCCTTCCAGTTTGTAGGCATAGAGAACAGGTGCCGAAGAATAATTGATGCATCCGAATGCAAACGCAATCTTGGCGTTGCCTCTAACACTGAATTTCAGTTTCCCGGGGTTGGTTTCCTGGTCGTTTACGAAGATGGACTTGATGTATGGAATTGGAATATGAGTGGTTATTTTTCTGATCAATGCCTCAGGAATAATCGTCAAACCATCATCCGAAGCAATGTATAACGAATCCTGATGGATCATCAGATCATTGATGTTTCTGAAATTGACATCAAGAAGTTGAATCCTCAACTTTTTGTGTAAAATTACCTCCACGGAATTATCACACCAGTAAATATTTCTTGATGTGGCCAAATACAAAGTAGACACATGCGACTTGATATTTCTAACCTGCTGATCAACCGACACGCCAAATGCATCAGTCAGATTATAAAAGGTATTCCTGTTAAAGAGGTAAATACTATCTCCCTCTATGTTAAATAATTCCGTTGAATCATTCAGAATAAGGTGACCTGTGATTATTTTATTGTCAAACCTGGAAAGTTCCGCATAAGGGAAAAGAATTTGATTGTGGTAAAGATAATTTCTCTTAGAGTTAATCACCAAGTCGTTTTGCAAATTATAAAACGTGTTAAAAACCCGTTCTTTAGCATTGATTTCCATGATGTCGGTAAACAACTTGTCCGGATTAAAAACAAACACCATCGTCCCGCCATGAGAACACAATTCTGTGCCGTTACGATTGACATTAAACTGTTTAAATTGAATCATGACACTGCTGATGGCATTGAAATGTATCTGCCGTTTTTTTTCATCCTTACGAATACCCGTATATAGATTATAGTGAAAACTTTTCTCACCGACCAACAGACTGCTGATGGTTATTTGCTGAATCCAATTAAATGCATACATTGCATTTTCAATCATTAATTCATATTTCTTACCTCTGCAAAAGAGGAATATTGATTTTCCATTGGTCATCCAAACACCATCATCGACAGCGTTTCCCAAAGCTAAAATCCCCAAATCCTGAAATTGGTCAACCTCAAAATGTTTATGCGAAAAGAAAAATGGGCTGATCATAAACACCCCTTCCTTCATGGAACTGATCCAGATGTTATTTTCGTGATCCTGAATAATTGACTGACCCTCCTTTATATCAAAATGCTGTGTTTTCTGGTTGCCAGACATGTAAAACACACCCTCATCAAAAGTTACAACCCAGGTACCGCCATCCTTATCTCTCATCACCGATTTGATCTTTTCCTGGGTATGGGTTAATTTAAAAGGGAACTTAAACGATTGTATAAGGACTCCATGTGCTAACAATAAAATAGTATGATTGGCAGTGGCAACAAAAAATGTCTCATCCTCAACAGGAAATACCCCTCTGATATTCAGTGTGTCACAGACCACAGAATATTTTTGAGTAATGCAATTATATCTTATTATTCCGGATTCGACCCAAAAAAGAAAGGACTCTTCTGCATCTTTGCTCATGAATCTGGAGGCCCCGGTACCGAATTTATGTTCTTTCAGGAAGTTGGACCACCTATTTTTGTCGATGGTAATTTGATCAACAGTATTGTCAACGTTCAATGCAAATATCCTGTTTCTCCTGTTAAAGAAACTAATCGTTTTGTCCTTATCCTCAAAAAAATCCAGAAAATAATCTTCACTGGCCAATGACTTGAGAAAAGGAGTATTCTTTGTATTGTAAATCTTATCCTGATAAAAAAAATCCATTGCTGCATTGTAATTGAAAAACCAGATCCTTCCGAACGAATCTTCCTTTATTTTAATCACCTCGTTGCTGGTAAGTCCGTCTTTTTTCCGGAAGTTGGTAAAGGTATTTCCATCATACCGGGAAACACCTGCATCAGTAGCAAACCAGATAAATTTTTTACTGTCCTGATAAACATAGTACACGGTGTTGGAAACGAGTCCATCCTGTGTGGTATATTGATGAATATAAGGATTCTGTGCCGGTAATTGTATGGCGACAAACAATGCAAGCAAAATAAAAGAAATGGTCAGATTTCTCACATTATTCCACTGATTTTGAGAATATTTTTACAGCTTCTCTGAAATCGTTCAGGTTTCGACGCGAGATACTCAACTGCGTACCATCGTTCAATTCTGCAAAGTTTCCCTCGTAACTTGAATAAGCCCGTAAGTGGTTTAAATTGATGAGTGTTGATTTGTGAATCCTGAAAAACACCAGGGGATCAAGCAGTTTCTCAAAATCACTCAGCGTTCGGGTTGCAACTATTTTATTAAGCCCCGACAAATGCAGAATGGTGTAATTGCTGTCGGCTTGTAGATACATGATGTCGGCTACCTTCACCATTCTGAATCCAAACTGCTCGGCAACGGTGATTTTCTCAATAGGTCGGCGATCATGATGAATCTGCTCAGGCAAGTTCCCCAACGATTCCTTATAGATGGCGATCATTTCCGACCTCGTTAACCTAAGTTCATGGTATTGAATGGCCTTGGCAACAGCTTCACATAGCTCAATCTGGTTGATGGGTTTCAGTAAATAGTCGATGGCATTGGCTTTGAGTGCATTCAGTGCATATTCCTCATAGGCAGTGGTAAAAATAACTCCGTAATTTTCGCTCGCGATTGATTTAAGAAAAGTAAAACCGTCCTCTTTCGGCATCCTGATGTCGAGAAAAATTAAATCAACCTGCTTATTCCTGAGGAGTTCACGTCCTTCTTCCGCAGAGGCAGCCAATCCGCAGATACTGATAGCAGGACAATGCTTTCCAAGAAGATGTTCAAGCGCTTCGCGTACATTCCGCTCATCGTCAATGATAATGGCCGTGTATTGTTTCATGGGTCAAATTTGCCATGATAAAAATACACTATATTTAAGGAATGAGCAAACGGTTGGTTGTATCTATTAAACGGTAGTTTTTGCCGGAGAACCGGTACCCTTGCTGAATTTCTCCTTCAGTTTATCCACCATGTAATACACCACCGGCACCACGATCAGGGTAAGGAAGAGTGAACTGGTGAGTCCGCCAATGAGCGCCCAGGCCATGCCATTCTTCCATTCCGACCCGGCGCCCGAAGCCAGCGCAATGGGCAGCATGCCAAAAATCATCGAGAAGGTGGTCATCAGGATGGGACGCATACGTACTTTGCCAGCCAGGATCAAGGCATCGAAGGTTGACAGACCTTCACCCTTCGACTGGTTGGTAAAATCGACCAGCAGGATAGCGTTCTTGCCAACCAACCCTACCAGCATGATGATGCCGAGGATGGAAAATATGGTAAGCGATTGCATGGTCAAGCCCAGGGCCAGTAAGGCTCCGATGATAGCCAGCGGGATCGAGAAGAGCACCACGAAGGGATAAATATATGAGTCGTACAGCGCCACCATGATGAGGTAAACAAAGAGGATGGAGGCCAGGAAGGCAATCCCCATACTGCCGAAGGCTTCTGCCTGATATTTCATATCTCCTTCGGGAATGATCACAATCTCTTTGGGGAGTTTCATTCCGTTCACAACTTTCATCACATCCTCTCCTACCGATCCTACAGGCCTGCCGATCACCTGGCACTGCACGGTGACTGCCGGCACACGATTGTACCGCTGGAGTACAGTGGTGCCACTCGAAGGCCTGATCCCGGCAAACTGATTCAACCGGATGCTCTGCCCTTTGTCGTTGACAAACGACAAACCCGACACATCATTGATGCTGTTGCGGTCGAACTGGTCCATCACCACATTGATGTCGTATTCGTTGTCGCCGTTGCGATATTTTGCATCGGTGTTGCCGCTGAAAGCGTTTTGAAGGGTCATCCCCACCATGGCTGTCGACAAGCCGAGGGTTGCCATCTTATCTTTATCGATCCTGACATCAACTTCAGGGTTCCCCGCCTCAACCGATAATTTTACCTCATAGGTTCCCGGAACCCTTTTCATTTCTGCCATCACCTTTTCCGACCAGATGGTGAGGGTATCGAGATTGGGCCCGCTCATCACCACCTGGATGGGGTCCATATCCGAGGTACCCATCAATGAAACGATGGTGGAACGCACTTTCGTTCCGGGCATCAGGTTCATCAGGTCCTTTTTCATGTTGATGGCAAAGATTTCGGAGGTGATGCTGCGTTTCTCTTTTTCCACCATCTTTACATGGATCTCCGATTTGTAGGCGCTTTGTCCGGCCTCAAAGAAACTGGTGGAACTTCCCACAGAGGTGAAAACACTCACCACTTCCGGCTGTTTCAACAGATATTTTTCTGCCTGAAGGGTAAGCTGGTTGGTTTGTTCGATGCTGGCATTTTTGGGCAATTCCACCTGGATGATAATTTCACCGCGGTCGCCCAAACTTACGAATTCACTTCCGATGAAACCTCCGATCACCAGCGACAAAGAGGCAAAAAACAGGATGGTGGTGCCCGCAATGACAATTATTTTATGGTGCAACGACCAGATGATCACCTTCGAATATCCTTCGGTAAAGGAGGTAAGTCCCCGTTCAAAGCCGGAAATGAAACGATCAATCAGGCTACCTTTCCTGAAATGGGTGTGTTTGGCCATCCGGGAAGCCAGCAGTGGTGTAATGGTAAAAGAGACAAAGAGGCTCAGCAGTGTTGCAAACACCACTACCAGGGTAAATTGGCGAAGCAGACCAGAAATCGAGCTGGAAATCACGGCAATGGGCAGGAATACCACCACGTCGACCATGGTGATGGACAAGGCGGTATAGCTTATCTCGTTTCGTCCGTCGATGGAGGCTTTTCGCCTTTCTTTTCCCTTTTCCATGTGACGGTAAATATTTTCAAGTACCACGATCGAATCATCTACCAGAATCCCGATCACCAGCGACATGGCAATGAGCGAGATGATGTTGAGTGAAAAGTTGAGCATGTACATCGCCGTGAAGGTCGAAATCAGTGAGGCCGGAATGGCCACCATTACGATAAAGGAGTTACGGATGCTGTGCAGGAATACAAGCATTACCAGCGCCACCAGGCAAATGGCAAGCAACAGATCCTTCATCACAGCGTTGGCAGAAATCAGTGTAAATTCCGACGTATCGTTGGCAATGGCAAACCTGACCTGCTGGGGTGCATATACCTCTTCGATATGAGCAATGGCTTCATGCACCTTTTTCGAAATCTCCACTTCATTGCCATCGGGTTGTTTAAAAATAAGCACTCCTAATGAGTTCTGTCCGTTGAAGCGGTTGATGCTGGTGGTCTCCTTTTTGGCATCCTGCACCTCAGCGATGTCTTTGAGCCGAACGGGGCTCCCATCAATGCTGTTGCTGATCACCAGGTTTTTCAGGTCATCGAGGGCCATGAATTTCCCCGACAGTCGGATAATCACCTCCTGGCTCTGATCCTTGATTTTCCCGGTAGGAAATTCCATATTGGCAGATTGAATGGACTGGGTTACCTGCAGGATGGAGAGACGATGTGACTTAAGTTTTTCGTTGTCAACATTGATCCGGATCTCACGCTCTTCACCACCCACAATATCAACCTGTGAAATGCCATTTACCGTTGAGATCATGGGTTTGATCTTGTTTTTCACAAGGTCGTACAATTCCGTGGATGGAATTTTAGAGGTAATTCCCAGCCGCATGATGGGTATATCGTCCATGCTGAAATTGCTGATGATCGGCTTACGCACATCCTTCGGCAGCAAATACTCGATGTTGGCCACCTTCCGCGTGGCGTTTTCGAGCGCCTTGTCCATATCGGCCGAGGTTTTGAAGATGATCACCACCACCGAAGTTCCTTCCGAAGAGGTACTTTGGATGTTATCAATATCGGCCAGGGAAGAAATGGCATCTTCAACCTTTTTGGTCACCGAGTTCTCCACCTCCGACGGGGAGGCGCCCGGATAAGGGGTAACAATGACAAGCACCGGCTGCGAATATTTTGGAAAAAGTTCGTAGTTAAGCGAGAAATAACTCACAACACCAAGAAAAGACAACACAGCGAAAATCACCACGATCAGCGTGGGACGTTTGATGGCAAGTT
>JBAXFM010000025.1:0-28523 GCA_037139855.1 Bacteroidota bacterium | reverse complement strand
AGTCCTTTCTATCTCAATTACGTTAATTCCCTTCTTAATTATTACACCTAGGTTCTCCAACGCTTCGTGCATTGATATTGAGTCATCACAAAAGAGCGGTTTAATAATTTTTGATTTTCCTTCAGCCAATGCGGCAAGTAATAAAGCTCGATTTGTATTGCTTTTTGAAGGCGTGGCACTGGCAAGATCGGTCAGGCTGGTTATATCCCGGAAGTGGATGCTGCCGTATTTCGGTTCATTCAGATATAGCCTGTTGGTTGAATTCCAAAAAGAGACACAAAGGTCAGGATAACCGTCATTGTTCACATCTGCCAACGATGCACACATTCCCCCACCGCTTGAAACAAGCCCTGAAGAAACAGTAATGTCGGTAAAATGGCCGGTACCGTTATTTTCAAACAGCCTGTTGGTGCCTTTTTCACTGGTGACGAACAAATCAAGGTCGCCATCGTTATCCACATCGGCGAACACTGCTGCATTGGAGCGTTCCATATTATCACATGCCCGCCCTTTTTGAGCTGAGACATTCCTGAAAATTCCTTTTCCCGTGTTTAACAACAACTTGTTCACACTGTTCAGGTAGCACAAATAAATATCCTGATCGCCATCATTATCAATGTCGGCAGCACAAACGCCAAGTTTCAGCTCATTTTGTGCAGGTCTGTTTTCGGGGTTGATCTCGCCATTGGCATTGCGCTTAACCACTTCTTCTGTAAAACCATGCGGGTACGGAACCATGTCTGACAAGGCCAGATTGTTGATATACAGCCGGTTTTGTTCATAAAGCCGTACGGTATAAATATCGTTTTTCCCATCGCCATTGAAATCAGCTATGGCAACCCCGTACTCACCATCAGCATTGAGCCCGACAGAGCTTAGTTTGTGTGATGAAAACCCCCCATTGTCTTCAACATAGGCAGGAAATTGCTTTAATCCGGCGTACAGCAAACAACCATTTTTTCCACAAACCCAGATATTGCCTGATCCGGATGAAAAGATATCTAGCAGGTTTTCGGCACATGGCGACTGAATCGTCAATAACCGGCCGTTGATGTATTGTACCAGCAACCCTTTTTCGCCAACCATCATCAGGCTGTGATTTTCTAATAAATGTGCATTGACTACTTTGGACAACACCGGGCTTTTAATCATCAGTTTCAATTCGGAGCCGCTAACAAGGTATAACTCATCGTTAGCCACCACATAACCATTCATCAGGTCGTTGAAAGAAAAACAAGTAACTTTCTTGGTTTTAAACACCTGACTATAGCTTCCATCTGTATAATGGAATAGTTCATTCCCCTCAGTCAGCAACCAGAAATCAGATGGATCCACTCCGGATATTTTTACAATGTTGTATCGTGCAGGCGATGGGGGAAGCATCCGGAAGGTGCCGTTTTCATAAACGGCCATGTCGGCAATGCTGGCAAGTAAAGCACTGTTTTCTGAAAAAAAGTGCAAGGCCGTGATATAATTGGCAAAAGGTGGCCGGACATGCTCGGTAATGCCATCATGAAAATGGTATAACATGCAGGTACTGGTATACGGAATAACTGTGAACCAGACATCCTGCGGGGTTAACGGATAAAATCCGTAAATTTTTCCTTCGACCGGAAAATCAAGTTTCTTCCAGGCATCCTTGTCAAGCCTGTAAATTTTATCTGTCAGGAAATAAACACCTTGCTGGTTATCCAGGATAATGGTTCGGATATCGGCCTTGGTGCCGGAGTTGATTTTTCGGAACGGACTGTTTTGGCCGAAGGCCTGCGACATCACAGGCACAAGAAACAGCATTGCAAAAAGAAAACGAAGAGTGGACATGGTGTAAGTTAACCTGATCACGCGTGGCTTGTTGTTTTTCGGAAATCATTTTAATAGGAATCTCTAAAAACTACTTTTTTTATGTCGGTTTCGACACAAATATATAGCATGGTTTTCTGAAAACCTAATCTTATACTCCTATTTTACATATAACTGAATATTAATGCCATGGGAAACGACGTCTTTCACGTCTGGACATCCCTTCATGGTTGTGTTGTCAACGATTAGATGAATATAATTAAAGATGAGGATAGTTTGGCCAGGCACACATAGAGTTTCACCCTGTGTTGACAGATTTTGCCTTTCATGGCTACAGATAAGGAGTTTTTTAATTTTTTCAACTCCGAAACCTGGGTAACGAAGATATTCATCACCAGAGATGGTCTTTTGTAGCGTGACCGCTGAAGTTACCCCAGTTTCAGTTCCAGGGTAATGTTTCCTCCTTCGTGCCAATATAAATGCAAAGTGGCGTATATGTAATTTTTGCAAATATTAACAATTATTATGTCGTTAGATTTTTTTCCGGCCCTTTTATTGTTTTTTAGTAAATTTAGCCTCCCGATTTATCAGATAACAATCAACATTATTTTTTCCACCTTAAAACAACGACTATGAAATCGTTATTAAAAATTACCCTTATCCTGCTGATCATGGGATGCTGCTTTTCGCACGCAAACGCGCAACGCTTCCTTGCCGGTGCCAGTTTAAACGGCAAATGGGGCTTTATTGATTCCAAAGGAAACTGGACCATCAACCCGGGTTTCGATGATGAACAAAATTTTTCTGAAGGCATGGCATGTGCAAAATCCGGAGATAACTGGGGTTTTATTGATCCGACAGGTGTATGGATGATACAACCTGTTTACAAGCGTGCAGAAGATTTTTCCGAAGGACTTGCACGTGTTATCAACCGGGATGCCGGGAAATGGATTTACCTGGATAAAACAGGGAAACCGGCATTTAATGAACAATTTGAAAATTGCATGAACTTTTCCGAAGGACGTGCAGCGGCCAGGGCTTCTTCAAAATGGGGGTACATTGATAAGTCGGGAAAATATGTAATTCCCGACAAATATGACCATGCCGAAACTTTCAGTGATGGGATGGGTCGTGTTGCCATCGATAAGGTTTATGGCTTTCTGAATCCGGCTGGCGAATGGGCGCTGAAAACAACTCTTGAAAATATCCGGGATATGAAAGATGGCGCTGCCCCGGCCAAAGGAAAAAATGGCTGGGGATTTATCGATCGTACCGGAAAGGAGATTGTGCCAACCATCAATGAACATGCTGCAAATTTTTCTGAAGGGTTGGGCCGTTGCCGGAACAAGGATAAATGGGGCTATTACGATGCAACAGGTAAACTGGTTATTCGTTTTACCTATGACAACTGCCGCGATTTTTCTGAAGGGTTGGCTGCCGTAAATATTGGAAAACTATGGGGATACGTTGACAAAACCGGCAACCTGGTTATAAACCCCCAGTTTGATAAAGCCCTCGATTTCGCCGGAGGATTAGCCCCGGTAAAACAAGGAAAAACCTGGGGCTATGTTGACAAAACCGGAAAAATGATCATTCCGGCCAGGTTTGATGATGCCCTGCCCTTTGTAAAGGTTGATTAATCCGGGGTAAGAAAGCATTCTGATTCCAAATAAAATTTTCATTTCGGACTGAAGCGCTTTTTTGCAGGATAAATTGATACCTTTGTTTTTATCAGTCAGCTCCTCATGAAACAAATCTTCCGGTTTTTTTTGCTTCTTTTATTCCTGGTTATCACACATTCTCTTCTCAAAGGTCAGGATATTTCTTTGCAAACCTGTTTTTCACTTGCCCATAAAAACAACCTTCTGATCAGGCAATCACAACACAGCGTTCTGGCTAAAAAATACTCGCTCACGGCCGAAAAGCTTTCAATGCTTCCCAAAGTAGACCTGCTGGCAGGGTACAACTACCTGAGCAATCCTTTAACAATCAATCTCCAGGCAGTTAAAGACGGGGTAGTTCTCGGCTCCTCACAACAAAGCATGTACACCGCCAACGAAGTTTACCGCCAAATTACCGGACAGAACCTCCCCGGCCCTGTGCAGCAGGAAATATACAACACCTCTAAAACGATCATTGAAGGAGCCTACCCCGACTATAACCCGGAATTGAGTCAGCAGCAGTATTTTACTGCCGGACTGTTTGTCCGACAGCCGATTTGGCTGGGTGGAAAACTGAGCACCGCACGGAATATTGCTTCAACAGAACTTAAATCGGGAATTCTCAACCAGCAGATGATCGAAAATGAATTGGATTTGACCATCGCACTGCAATATATCCGGATTCTTTATTTGAATACAATGCTATGTCTGAATAAGGAGACGGTTACCTCCTTTGAAAAAAATGAAAACTTCGTTGTCGAGCTTGTGAAAAACAACATCATTCCACCCTATTACCAAAACTGGACCCGGGTTTTGCTTATTCAGGCAAGAAACCGGCTAAATAACACATTTCTTGACAAACAAAATGCGCTGGCAGAAATGAACCGGTTACTTGGTGTGCCGGGAGATACTTCACTCAGCATAGCGGACACGCTTCATTACAGGCAGTCAGCGATCTATTCGCCAGGAACAAACCAACCTTTCCAAAATCCGTTGATACTCCTGGCAGGGAATAATTCAATACTGGCCAGAACCAACATCAAAGGGGCACGGTCGCTGCTTCTTCCCAATCTTTTCGGGGTTGCCAATATAAACCTGTACCAGAAAGAACTGCCTGTAACCACTCCGCCATGGATGGTAGGGGTTGAACTCCAGTGGAGTTTGTTCGACGGTTTTAAAAATTACAACCGGGTTCAGGCAACGAAACAAATCGCGGAAGAAGTATCCTTGCAGGAAGAAAATACACGCACCGGAATAAATACAAAACTCACTGTAGCCATTAACCGGATCAAATCGACGCAGCAGGACATCGCAGCTCTCGATAGCGCCCGGAAAGAGGCAATGACAACCACATCGCTCATTGATGAACGGGCCAGAAATAATTTCTCCTCTCCTAAAGATATCAACGATGCTCTCCTTATCCAGGAAGAAATTGAAAAAGCTTATTACACCGTTGTTTTCGGATATTACATCTCCCTGGCCGAATATTTTAACCTTATCGGAACATCTCAACAGATTTTAGAATACCTTAGATAAACCCTATGAAAAAATTCCTCACCCGATACTGGACCCTCTTTGTCCCGATAATTGTTTTGGTCGTTGCTTTATTTTTTCTTATCAAAAAGAGCGGTCAGCCGGATGAAGATATCATAATCGGGATGGCAGATGCGGAATTTATTAACATTTCCTCCACCATCCCCGGAAAACTGGATTCCCTGCCTGTACATGAAGGCGATACCGTGAAGGAAAATCAACTCCTTGCGGTACTAGGTAGCACAGAAGTGAACTCGTTTCAACAACAGGCCTTATTAAATCTGGATGCAGCAAATACACAGTTGGAATTGCTCAAAAAAGGCACCCGTCCCGAATTGATTGGCATGGCCAGAAATCTTTATCAGGTTGCCCAGCAACAATATGAAGTGGCCATGCAAACCAATGAGCGGATTGAGAATCTATATAAAAAACAAGTGATTTCGGGCGAAGAAAGGGACCTCATTCAGTTGCAATACATGGCCTCAAAACATGAAATGGAATCTGCCAAAATGAATCTGGAGATGTTGCAGAAAGGAAATCAGCCCGAATTGATCAAAGCTGCACAAATTGGCGTGCAGCAAGCCGAACAGGGGTTGCTTCTAACCCAATCAATCAGAGGTGACGCCCGTATCTTCTCCCCTGCCGAAGGTATTATTTCATCGGTAGTTATTCACAAAGGAGAATTTGTTTCCATTGGTTATCCGATTATTACACTGATGAAGAAAAACACCCAGTTTGTCCGGTTTAACATCAGGCAGAACAGGATGAAAGGTATTGTACCCGGGAAGGTTTTAAATGTCACAATGCCGGGATGCGATCCTGAGTCTTTTGCCATCAGCGTATCCCATATTGAACCTTCACTTGAATTTGCCGATTGGGTTCCGATAAAAGAAAGCGGAAAGTTCGAACTCCGCACTTTCACAGTTGAATTTACCCTTGTGAATCCGGCATCCGTCAGTGGATTTCGTCCGGGGATGACTGCCTCCTTAATCCTGCCATGATGATGACCACCCTCCGAATCATGATCAGGGAATGGAGAAGGATATTGACCTTGCCGGTTTTTTACTGGCTTTTGCTGGTTTTACCCCCCATCTTGTTTTTCTTTTATGCCTTTATCTATGAGAAAGAGAAAGTAAAAGATTTGCCCTTTGCCATATGGGATGACAGTCATTCATCTGTTTCCCGCAAACTTACCTTTCTGCTTGAACAAATGGAAAGCATCCACATCACACACCAGATAAATAGCCAGTTGGAACTGGAAAAGTTGATTCTCACCGGGGAGGTGATGGGCGCTGTGCATTTTCCGATAAAGATGGAGGAGCACATGATGAGCGGTGTACCTGTAAACATCACCTTATATACCAATGCTTCTTCGCTGGTACCCGCCAAATTGATGTTCAGGAACGCATCGGAAGTGATCATCACCGGCGGGGCCGCAATATCATTGGAAAAATTGGTTCAAACCGGCATGAACCGTGGAAAAGCCATGGCCTTGGTGCAACCGGTCATATTAACCACGCTTCCCCTTTATAATCCCAGCTATAACTACTTTCAATACCTGGTGCCCGGATTGATCACCGTTGCATTGCAAATGATTATCATCATGGTAGGAGTCCTGATTTTTAATTATGAGGCGAAAACCGATACAAAGCAGGAACTGTACACACTTGCCAGAGGATCAGCTTTGCGGATCATGTTGGGAAAAATGCTGGCTCACCTTGCGGTCGCCTGGATCAATTTCATCCTCGTAACCGGAATCATATTTCCCATTTTCGGCATCTGGAACCCGGCAGCCACCTTTCATTTTTTCGTCCTTTTCTCCTTGCTGGCCATAGCCTGCATTAGCATCGGAATGCTGATATCGGTTATTTTCAGCGATACCATGCTGTCCACCGACATCGCCCTTTTTTATACCGCGCCGGCATTTGTCTTCAGCGGTTATACCTTCCCAAGGTGGGCCATGCCTTGGTATGACCAGTATTATGCCTGGGTGATGCCCTATTCATCCTTTCTTGATGGATTTGTAAAACTATACCAGATGCAGTTGCCCTTCAGGTATGCATTTCATGAAATGAGTGTTTTAGTACTATTTATTATGGTTTCATTTCCTCTGGCACTGCTTTTCTTAAGAATTAAAATCCGGAAGGAATATATCGTTTTATGAAAGCTATGCAAGGGATTATAGCTGTTTTTTTCAGAGAGTTGAAGCTGATCGGTGAAGATCACAGCCTGCTCCTCACATTGCTTATTGCCCCACTGCTCTATCTGTTTTTTTACGGCAGCATCTATGCTTACAAGGATGAGGAAAAAGTAAAACTTGTTATTGTTGACGATGACCAAACCAGTTTGTCGCGACTGCTCGCCCAGCAAATAGATAATCTGCAAATGGCCGATGTGATCATGGAGCCATCAATCGACCTTGCGCAAAACCTGATGTATAATGGCGGTTGCCAGGGCTATCTTTACATTGATAAAGGTTTAGAGAAAAAAGTGTTGTCATTGCAGCAGGGAAATGTCGTATTGGCCGTAAATGCCGGTCGTTTTCTTCCATCAAGCGACCTGATTGCTTCTGTAACAAAGATCTGTCTGGCCGTTAGCGCCGGCGTTAGAATGCAATATTTTGAAATGAAGGGACTCACGGAAACAACATCTTTGAAAGAAGCTGTGCCGGTTAACCTCGACTACCATCCGATGTTCAACGAAAGTTCCAGTTATGGCGCATTTTTATTGCCGGGTTTGCTAATGCTCATATTGCAGCAAACCCTGCTGCTGGGTTTGGCCGAAAGCGTGTCGGCAGAGCGGATGAAAAAAACCCTGACTGAATGGTTTTCTTTTACAAATAACAATATACTCCACGGAATTATCGGCAAAGGGTTCTTCTATTTTTTCCTTTTTGCTTCCTATGCTCTTTTTGTGCTGACCATTAACTTTTCGGTATTTCATCTTACTTTACAAGGAAATATCGCAACGATTGCACTATTAATAACTGTATTCCTGCTCACATTGATTCCGATGGCCATGTGGATTGGTTCATTTTTCAAATCGCAACTGCTTTGTCTGCAAATCCTGGCTTTTTCATCCTATCCCATCTTTCTGATTACCGGGTATGCCTGGCCGTTCAGGATGCTCCCTGTGTTTATTCAGGTAATTTCCTCCCTTCTGCCCACCACCCCGTTTATGCGGGCATACATTTCGGTTACCCAACAAGGTGGAACACTTTCAGACAATATCGTTAATGTATTTCATATGCTGGCACTGCTGATACTGTTCTTATCCATGTGCTACCGGAGGTTCAAATGGATAGCAGGCAAATCAATAAAATATTCTTAACGCTGAATGTTCTTAATCGGATGATTCACTTCTTTTGCTTTTTCGAGTGGTCATCGTCCATTCGTAGCACCAGTCTCTCCGAACCGCCATTGCCGTGTTCTTCGAGATCCATGAACAACCCCTCATCAGTGAGATCGAGTGGATGCGAATTTTCCCAATCATGCAGTGCCACAAGTTGCAGGCGTTCCACAATATCGTCATCATGAACTTCGATGGCCAATTCGCGACGGTCGTCGAAACTGCCCGGAGCGAGGTTGATCGAACCAACGATGGCTCGCAGTCCATCGGCCAGCAACATCTTTCCGTGTAGTTTCAAGTGTTTGAGTTTGTGAATTTTTATACCCACATCGTCCATTATGCGCAAACCGCCGACACCTTCGATGATCTTTTCCTTTTTCAACGAATGCGGAGGGCGCGTCATAAGATGAATTTTAACGCCACGTTCCCGGGCGCGTACAAGGCGCTCAATGATCACAGTATCCTGGAAACGCTCATTCTGAATAAACAGGGTATGTTTCACTTCATCGATGAACCGGGCGATGCGTTCGCGCCCGTTGGCGGGGCACCATATCAGGTGCGCACTCAGCCCTGGCTTGAATTCCTGCCGGTTCCAGTCAGCATCAAAACAAGCGATGACCTCCCCGACCCCGTGAGGGTGTGTGGTAGAAATAGCGTAATCGCGGGTTTCGATAAGATTTTCCGTCGCCCAATTCAACGATTTCACGAATGCAATCTCTTCATCTACCACCATGGATTTCTCGTGAGTTATACCGAAATCGGGATTACTGTCCTTTACTTCGATCCCGGCCTGCCCGAGGGCACTGCGCACGGTCTGGTTGTCATCCTCGCCATCGCGGCGTGCTGCATTGAGCATCACGCGAACTTTCACTCCGCGCTGATGGGCAGCGATTACAACATTCAGCAAACCAGGGTCGGAAAATACAAACATTTTGACCTGGAGTGATTTCTTTGCAGCGTTAATCGCATCTAGAAAGGGTTTCGATGATTCATCGGGAAGTACAATCAAGGAGCGGACTGACATATTGTTTCGATATTTAAACAGTTTTGAGTTAAAAGCGGCTTAAGGCATTGGTGTACCAACTTTGCTGGAACCATCGGCATCGTCCAATGTTTCTGGTGAGGGAGCGGTCCCAGCCTGTATACGATAAAGCCCGGCGTAAATTTCGTTGCGTTTGATCAATTCATTATGGGAACCCTCTTCGGCGATAACACCGCCTTTGAGTACGATAATTTTGTCGGCATCACGAATGGTGCTTAAACGGTGTGCAATGGTAATAACAGTGCGCCCTTTCATCAGAAGTTCCAACGCTTCCATCACCAGCTTTTCCGATTCGGTATCAAGTGCGGCGGTTGGTTCATCAAGAATGAGGATGGGTGCATTGCGTACGATGGCACGGGCAATGCCAATGCGCTGGCGTTGTCCGCCCGAGAGCGTCAGCCCGCGCTCGCCTACCAACGATTCGTATCCATTCGGCATTTGCAGTATGAACTCATGAGCGTTGGCCATCTTCGCCGCTTCAATAATTTCCGATGGTGTTGCCTCAGGTCGGCCATAAGCGATATTATCGCGGATGGTGCCTGCAAACAGGACGGTTTCCTGCAACACGAAACCGATCTGTGCGCGCAGCATGTCGAGCTTATAGTCGGTAACATCCACGCCATCGATCAATACACGCCCTGAAGTCGGATCGTAGTAACGAGGGATAAGGCTCAGCACGGTTGACTTACCTCCACCGGTGGGTCCACAGATACCCACCCGCTGGCCGTGTTTGATGGTGAGATTGATGTCGCGCAAAACCAGTGCCACCGGGTCGTAGGCAAAAGCAACGTGATCGAAAATAATCTCACCTCTGAACTTGCCCGGGAAAATGGCATCTGGCTTTTGCGGAATGATCGCATCAGCATCAAGGATCATCTGAATTCGTTCAAGACCAACTGCTGCCTGCGCAATCACATTGGTCATTTTCGCGAGATCCTGTACTGGTTTGAAAAACTTATTAAGATAGGAGAGGAATACCGTTAATGCGCCAATGGTCATGGCATCGCTGAGTATCAGCCCGGCGCCACGCCACAGTACGAAGGCTACGCAAAGCGCAACAGTTACCGAAACAATCGGTGAGAGCAACGACTTAACACGCCTTGCCTTCAGCGCGGCCTGAACGGTCTCCATGCTCACTTCTTTGAGCCGGTCTTCCTCCATGTCCTGCCGCCCGAATGCCTTTACAGCACGGACAGATTCCAATCCTTGTTGCACCACTGCAACGATATCGCTCTGGTGAATACGCACTTCGTGTGTCGCCTTTTTCACAGCTTTCTTAAAGCGTGCGACAAAAAGCAGCAGGAACGGCGTAACGCCCACCGCAACAAGAGCAAAATCGAAGTTCAGGTAAAGCATTACACCAACCATGCCAATGATGGTCAGCGAATCAACGAGAATACCCAGCAAGGTAGTAGAAGCGAAACTCTGTATCGTACCAACATCTGAGGTGATGGTACTCAGTAGATTTCCGATTTTATGCGTATCGTAAAACCGGAGTGAGAGGCGGTGAAGATGATGGTAGAGGCGCTGGCGAAGATCATTTGCAACATATTGCGCCACGCTTTCAGTATAGTAGTTGTCAATATAGCCTGCAACAGCGCCTATTACTGCAATTAATACAAACCCAACTGCCGCTACGGCTGCCAAAGCCAGGGTGTTTTCTCCAAATGAAAAATCACGCAACCATGCCAGATACTCCGGCAACTTATGCTTGCCTACCACATTATCGAGGATGATCTTCAATGGCCACGGCGTGGCGATGCTCATGGCCGTTTCGACAAGCATGGCAATAAAAACAACGACGAGCCAACCCCGATAAGGTTTAACGAGTTCAATCACCAGATGGGTTATCCCTTTGTCTGGCTTAAGTTTATTAATATTCATCTGGCAGTGATCAATAGTACAAGAGACGGTTTATCTGTTAAGTTACTTTATGAAAAAACATCTGTATAAATAATTATTAAGGAATCACAAACCGGGTTTGAACCGGTCCCGAAGGGGTTCTCAAAATAACGACATAAACTCCGGAAGAATATTTTCCCGAATTGGTCTCCACATTATAAAACCCAGGCTTTACAATGCCGTGAAGGAGGTTTTCCACCTCCCTGCCGTTCATGTCGAAAACACTGAGATTGCAAACAGCTTCGGTTTCCACGGAAAAATGAATATTGACAAGCCCGTTTGATGGATTTGGATAAACGCTCAGAATCTGCTCTTTTGCTGGTATGGCTTCCGTAATTCCGATGCCATTGGTTACAGATTGTCTGATTACCTGCTGAACATTGGCCTTGTAAAGGGAATCGGCATTTCGGTAAACGACCACCACAAAGTTACAGTTCTGAGGCACCCAGGCCGTATCAACAGAGAAGGAGCAGGTTCGCGTCAGCGTTTGCTGGGATGGCCATAGCGGACCTGTCAGGAAATCGCCGTTCGCATAGTAAACCATTTCCCGGGTGACCCAGCTGTTGAAATAATCATTCCGGAAGGGCAGCCCGCTTGGATCATCCGCTTTGGCACAGCCAGTCTCCACCCGGTGGGTGAATTTGATGTTGTTTTCCGTCACAATAACATTGAGACGGTATGACCCTGACAATTCCGTACCCAGGTTTGTCATATTCATCGTAAAGTCAACCTTTCGGGTAACAGGATTCCATGATTTTGTCTGGATCTGGATCTTTACCGGCGCTTCCGGGCTGTGGGCATAGCGTTGAGTAAGGGAGTCGGCGATGCTTGTATGCTGTACATCATACCCCAGCCCGTCAATGAACCCGCTGGGCTCATACACGGCATTAAAATAGTTCCGTGCACTATCGCCACGGTAGGTGTTAAATTTGGAGCCAATCCCGTGCAGCGACACAACCACTGTTTGGGGGAATTGGGGCAGTACAATACGGCCCAGGATGGAGTCCATGCATGAACAAGGCCCGCAGTCGGTGCTGGTGAGGTTGTAGATCAATACGTTTCTTGGATTTTGTGCAACCAGAAAACCAGCAACAACCAATAGCAAAAGCAGTGTTATGATTACTTTTTTCATCGTTTATGTTTTTTCACTCTTTGAAAAGATATTAAAATTATCTGCTGAGCGCCTGTGCTGCCTTGATCAGAACATCCGGACGATGAATGGAGTCATAAACCGGCATGACTTCCTTACCGGTTTCAAACAATCCATACACAGCCATTTGAGCGGTTCTTACAGAGTACTCCACGGTAAATACGCAATCTTTCGGCGCTTCGGCAAATTGGCCCAAAAACGCAAAATTTGTTGCTCCCTTTGGCAAAACATCCGGTCTGTCGCCAATGGTTCTTGGCATAAACAAACTGTCAACATAAGGCATGGCTACGGGAATACAGTTTACCAGTCCGGCATCCATAACGGGCTTCATCAGGTTTTGGATCTTGAGATGATACAACAATTCCTCCATCATCTCCTTTCCGGTACATTCTGCCATGGTTTTGTTCACAAAATTTCCTTTTCTGTCAGGATACAGACCATAGCCCCAGAAAATTTTAACATCCTTCGCCTGATTTGGAAAATGCGGCTGACGTGCAATGACAATAGACATCAGCCAGTTGGAATCGGTCATGGTTAACAATCCGCCAGTACCATCAACATTCCCTGAAAAATTTTCGACATAATCATGAAAGGTACTGTCTTTAATGGTAGCCGTAAATGAATACCATTTTTGAAGATCGATGTTGTCGCAGAAAGGTCCGGGGTTCCCAAACTCAAGATCTTTCGCCGCAATTTTTTTCCATAACTGCCACGAGCCTGCTTCATCAAGTCCTTTAAGTTTTGCCGGTCTGTCCCAGGTTCCGTTATCCGTGCTTTCTGTAAGTGAACCATTGGTAATAAAAACGTAATCACTTCCCCTTAGTACGATTTCATTTTTATCTTTCAAATGCAAAACAGTAGCTGTTTTTTTATCTGCTGACAGGTCAAAGTCAATGTCAACAACCTCGTTTCCCATATCAAAATGCACTCCTTTTTCATCCAGGAAGTTTTTCATTGGTACAACGACCGAGTCGTATTGATTGTATTTGGTGCGCATAACACCCCCCAGCCTGTTAAGCCCGTCAACAAGGTGAATAAAGCGTTTCATGTACCGTCTCATTTCAGCCAGACTGCTCCATTTCTGAAAAGCAAACATGGAGGTCCAGATATACCAGAAATTGGTCGTAAAAAAAACCTGATCAAACCAATCCTCAATCCGTTTATTCCCCAAAGATTTTTCAGAAGCAAACGTCAGTTTAAGTAATTCTGTTTGCTGATGCAGGTTAAGTCCGTAAGATGAAACATCGAGTTTTTTCCCATCTTTTAAGAGCCTGGCCTGGGCATTTGAAACGAACCGCTTATTAAAATCAAATGATTCATCTCTCACCGAAACATTTGGATCTTCATTGGAAGGAATGTAGGAAAGTAAATCCCAATAGCATGTATAATGCATTTCATGCATTCTTCCTCCTCTGACAACAAAGCCCTTATCCGCATCGCCTGCACCGTCAAGCGCTCCTCCTGCAATTGCGTCTTTTTCCAGAATATGGATATTTTCACCGGGGACACCTGCATCTTTGATAAGATACACGGCACTTGCAAGTGAAGCGATTCCACTGCCAATCAGGTAGACTTGTGACTCTTTGGGATTTCCGTTTTTAACTGCTTTCATGGTTACTCCTTTTTATGTATAAATGGTTAATGATATTTCAAGTTAAGAATGAGAATCCGGGCCACTAAGATCTGTGTTTCCTTATGGTTCCTGGTGGAATCAATTTTATGTAAAGATAAAGATAAAACATCATTTAATAATTTAAAATTCAATTAACTGTATTCCGCATACATTTAATTTATATCTTAGCAGTTCAGGAATTAATTTACAGCCATGAAATATTTTGCTGTTTCCTTTCACCAATATCTCATTCCGGCAATTTCCGGGACAAGAACTCTTTTCTTTTCAGCGCTTTTCTTTTAAACATCGCATGCACATTATCAGGAAAATATATCTCCAAATCTTTTATTAAAACAACTTTATTATGGCGCTGCACGAAAAAGAAAACATCATTGCCCGAATGGATGAAGATATTTATACTTCAGCCGATTTACGAATAAGTGTTCCCAAATTCAAAATTCCGGCAAAAGAAAGCAATAGTGACGATGTGTATTCAGTCATTCATGATGAACTGATGATTGACGGAAATTCCAGATTGAACCTGGCAACTTTCTGTTCCACCTGGCTCGATGCAGGTATCCATAAATTAATGGATGAATGTTTGGATAAAAACATGATAGATAAAGATGAATATCCACAAACTGCCGCTATTGAAGAACGTTGTGTGCACATGATGGCTGATTTATGGAATTCACCAAAAAGCAAAAACACAATTGGTTGTTCTACCACCGGCTCGAGCGAAGCGGCCATGTGCGGCGGATTGGCGATGAAATGGCGCTGGCGCGAAAAAATGACCGCGGCCGGCAAAGACACATCAAAACCCAATTTGATTACTGGTCCGGTTCAGGTATGCTGGGAAAAATTTGCACGATATTTTGATGTCGAAATAAGGCAAATTCCCATGGAACACGGGCGGTTATTGATGAATGCCGAAGAAGTACTGAAACGTTGCGATGAAAATACCATTGGGGTGGTTCCAACGCTTGGGGTTACCTTTACATGTCAATACGAAGATGTAAAATCCATCAATGACGCACTGGACGAATTGCAGAAAACAACCGGTCTGGATATTCCCATTCACGTGGATGGCGCCAGCGGTGGTTTTGTAGCTCCGTTCCTCCATCCTGACCTTGTATGGGATTTTCGCTTACCCAGGGTAAAATCGATCAATGCGTCGGGCCATAAGTTCGGATTATCACCCCTCGGCGTTGGCTGGGTTATCTGGCGTGAAAAATCGGATCTGCCGGAAGGCCTTGTATTCAACGTCAATTACCTCGGAGGCAATATGCCAACTTTTGCGCTGAATTTCTCCCGTCCCGGCGGTCAGATTATTGCGCAGTATTATAATTTCCTGCGGTTGGGCAAAGAGGGATACCGGAGGATTCATCAGGCTTGTGCCGATCATGCCTCCTATATTGCAGCCAAAATAGAAAGCATGAAGGTCTTTGATATCATTTATAACGGACAGGGCGCACTCCCCGGCGCATGCTGGACGTTGAAAAAAGATGCGAATGTCGGATTCACCCTGTATGATTTATCTGACCGTTTGCGCAGCAGGGGTTGGCAGATTGCCTCCTACTCCATGCCCGAAAACCGTGAAGACCTGGTGGTGCAAAGGGTATTGATACGCCATGGATTCAGCCGGGATATGGCCGACCTTCTGATTGATGATTTCAAACGTGCCCTTGATTGGTTTGAAAAACATCCTGTCAACAATTCGAAAGGAATTGAAGAGGGCAAGGGCTTTAATCATAATTAATCCAACACATCAATAATAAAACACACAATGGAAGCGACAAAAACTGTCAATATGACAACCACCCGCCTAGTATTTATGACGGGTGCCGCTGTTTTTAGTCTTCGTGGCCTGTCGTTTATGGCACTTGAAGAAATAACCATGTTTTTCTATGTTTTATTCGGCACCGTTTTGTTCCTGATTCCTGCATCGATGGTCTCTGCCGAACTGGGTGGCGCTTTTGGCAGTGTTGGAGGTGGCGTTTATACCTGGGTTAAAGAAGCGTTCAGTAAAAAATTTGGCTTTCTGGCCATCTGGTTGCAATGGATACAAAATGTAGTGTACTACCCAATTCTACTGGGATTTGCCGCTGCCATTATTGCTTACATGATCGGGAAACCTGAATTAAGTAACAATGGTACCTACGTAGGAATCTTCTGTATCATTGTATATTGGATTTCCACTATTATTACACTGAACGGATCTCAGCTTATGTCGAAAATTGCCAGTTATGGCTTCTTACTTGGAACCATCATTCCAGGGGCTGTTCTGATTCTTTTTACAATTATTTTCATTGCCCAGGGAAACCCTCTGGCATTCCTGCATCCCAGCAATGTTGATGTTACCTCTGCCTATGTGGTAAACGGGATCTCCCATCCACGTTGGTTTCCACATATTACCAGTCTTGACAATGTGACTTTTCTGGCTGCGGTAATTCTTATTTTTGCAGGCATTGAAGTTCAGGCTGTTCATGCCAATGAATTAAAAAATCCATCCAAACAGTTTCCCAAAGTTCTTCTTTTTGCAGCAGGGCTGATCTTCTTTCTTCAGATATTAGGATCTTTGGCCGTTGCCGTTGTTTTACCCGAAAGCCAGATTACGTTACAATCAGGTTTGATGCAAACATTCGAAAACCTCTTTATCAGTATGGGAATGAAATGGCTGCTGCCGGTGGTTTGTGTGTTAATGGCGTTTGGTGTATTAGGCAGCGTTATCTCCTGGATTGCCGGTCCGAGCCGTGGTTTGTTGTGGACTGCAAAAGACGGCTTATTGCCCCCTGCTCTTGCAAAAGTCAATAAGCATGGAATTCAACAGAATATTCTCATTATTCAGGGACTGATTGTTACCCTTCTTTCCTCCATCTATTTTATAATACCAAATGTAGGGGTTGCATTCTTTTTACTGGGTGCATTAACCATCGGGCTGTATCTGATCATGTATATGTTCATGTATGCTGCTGGCATTCGGTTACGTTATACACAACCGAACCTTCAGCGGTCGTTTAAAGTTCCGGGTGGAAATACAGGGATGTGGGCGATTGCAGGGATCGGGTTCCTGGCTGTTCTGTTTGCATTCATCGTTTCATTTTTCCCACCATCACAACTACCGGTCGGTAGTCCGATGGAATACGTGGGATTGGTATTCGGAGGTACGGTAATTTTTACCGCACTGCCATTTTTAATAATTGCAGGTAAAAAATAAATTAAAACAAAACGATATGTTAGAATTACTGAATAAACACAAATGGTGGATCATCGGATCCATTGGCATAGCAATGATATTGTATATTATTCTTACTTAGCCACTTACCACTGGTAATCGCACTCCTGCCACAGTTGCCGTTCTTCACTAGCGGTAATTTTAACTGCCTCTTCAGGAGTATATTTATTGGAGGTTTTTTTCAACATGCAGTCGCAAAAACCTGCTGCTTTTTTTTGTTCCACTCCGCGGTCGCTCATGAACTTCATGCAACTTGCGGTCCAGGTGTCTTTTTGTTGCTGACTCCAGGATTTTGCTTTGGATTTACACCCTGTAAAGCTAACCAGCATTATGAACCCAATCACCGGAATTAAAACTCTGAACTTTTTCATTTTGTTTTTATTAAGTTTCAAACATACAAAAAATATTCAATAATAGTCCATTACTTCTTACTTGTTAAAGTATTTTTGTATCATCACCAACAGTTCGTCTTTGCCAATCGGCTTCGATAAATAATCATTGCAACCTGCTTTAATAGCTTTTTCCTTATCACCTGATAGACCGTAAGCAGTTTGTGCAATGATGACCACTTCCTGGTTAAACTGCCGGATTAGGCGTGCGGCTTCATACCCGTTCATCCCGGGCATTCTGATATCCAGCAGCACCAAATCAATGTCAGGATTTTTTCTACAGATTTCAACGGCCTCTGATCCTGTTGTTGAACGCAATACTTCATGGCTGAGGCTATCGATTACCCTGACCAGGAGCATTTCTGATGTTTCATCATCTTCGGCAATTAAGATCTTCAGGTTTTTTATCTGATTTATTATTTGACTGTCCAAAGACAAAGGAGCATGAATGGTCTGGATTTCTGAGACAGAAACATAAGGAATGGTGAAATAAAATTTTGAGCCCCGGCCTTCCTCACTTTCCACCCGGATTTTTCCACCCAGCATTTCCACAAACGCCTTAGAGATGGATAATCCCAAACCAGCTCCCTGATAAGCTTCTTTATCGGTAATATCAGCTTGAATAAACCGCTCAAAAATTGCATCCTGGCGGTCTTTTGGTATTCCGATGCCCGTATCTGCCACATAAAATTCCAGTTCAGCCGGATTGGCATCCTTCAGCGTATAGCCTATTTCTATTGACCCTTTAAAAGTATATTTGATTGCATTTTTGACAAGGTTGGTAAGAATGGCATATAACTTTTCACGGTCTGTTGTAATAACAGCCTCATTGGTCGTTAACGCATTCCTATATAACAATTTAATATTCTTCTTCTCAACCTCTGGTTTAAAAAAATTATAAATGAAATCAATTTGCTCGTTAATGTTTGACTCGTGAAGATCAACTTCAACAATTCCGGATTCAATTTTCGCGATGTCAATGATGTTATTGATGATATTGAGCATCCTGGCGCCGCTTTTTTCTATGATACCAATGTATTCCTGTTGTTCTTTGCCCGTCAGGTCGGGTTCTTTCAGCAATCCTGCAAAGCCCAGAATTCCGTTCATCGGGGTTCGTATTTCATGACTCATGTTTGCCAGGAATGCAGATTTCAGCTTGTCTGATTGCTCTGCTTTGTCTTTAGCCTCAACCAGTTCTTTTGTGCGCTCATCAACTATTCGTCCGAGGTTTCGGTTCACCTCTTCCACCGAAACTTTTTGCCGGTCGAGTTCGGTGTTTAGAAAAAAGTCGCGCCGCGCATAATATTCAATGTAATAAGCTGCAAACATGCCGATCAGGTTTGCACTGACAAAAAAGAAATTGTTGTTGATGAAAATCATGGTGGATACATGGGCATAAAAAACAGCCCCGGCATTGAAAAGGATCAATGTTGTCCATCCGGCGATGGTTGCAAGAAAGAACCGGAGTTTAATGAAAAAATAACCGGCCGAAAAAATCAACATCATCCCTGCATAATAAGCATAATTATCAGGCACCAGCATCGTCATCAAACTGATCCCAAAACCAGCCACAATAAAACTGATGAATAGTAACAATTGCCAGAACTTCGGAAAGATGCTGGTAAACGATAACAATAAAACCAGGAAAAGAAACGGAACAACAAAATAAAAACGAATGCCTTGAAAAAATGCTGCATATTCCGGTACCATCCGTGAGTCGAGATAACCAAAAGAAGCATAGAGAATTGTTACCAGTAAAAATGCCATCCTTACCTGAATGATCGAGTCCGAAAAGTATTTTTTCATGAATGTATTTTCAATCTCCTTTGGAAACGCCAATGTTACCTTATTAAAAAGCATCACCCGGACAGTAGCATTTTCAATATTCATCTCATCGTATTTTTTACATAACAAATATAACCAAATATTTTATTCATGATTGTTTAATAAAACTTTTTGTTTAAATAAAATGACTTGATTTTGATATTTTTCCAAAAGGAAAACAGGAAAATGATTTCCCTGATTTGTATTTATATGTTTACGAAGCTATATTTGTACACCTATCTACCCATAAAAGCAAACCATGAAAAAAATTCTCTTTGGTTTTTTAACGATCGGGCTATCGATCTCAACATTTTCAGGCACCGGCCAGGTGAGTGTATCCAACCTGACAACACCGGTAACCCCACAGTCGCTTTTTCAGGTCCATGATAATCATGTCAGCGGACAGGTATTTCAACTCACCAATACCACGTCGGGTTACACTTCGCCTTCCTACGGATTCGCCATTGAAATCGACCCGGTATTTAAAACCTCTTTTAAAAACCAATTTGAAAATGCAGGCGCGGGAATCTCATTTCTGACAAAGAATGGTGGGCTATTGCTTGACAGACTTACGATCAGCAACAATGGAAACATCGGAATCGGTATTGGAATCCCCACGGCAAAACTCCACACTGTGGCTACCGGCAGCCTGACGGCTGGTTATTTTACCAGCTTCGGTCTGGGTTTGACTTATCCGACCCTGTGGTGCGAAAACACCAGCACCGGTGCCGGAGTTGCAGGATATTTCACCTCAGCGGGTACCGATGCCACCTTTGTTCTTGGCCAGCAGGCAACTGCAACCGGGCCGCTTTTCAAAGCATTTGGAATAGGCGGAGGGGATGAGGAGATCAGAATCGACGGGGATGGTACCACATTTTTTTACAACGGAAATCACATAGGAACGATCACCCTTGACCCTGCTGAATCTGGTCCGACCGAGGGTGGGCAAATCACCATGTATAATGCTGCCGGAGGCGTTACCATCTCGATTGATGGTGATTATAATAATACTGGTTTTGGAAGAATATCTACCGGCGAACTGGAAATTACCGGCGGAGCAGACCTGGCAGAACCTTTCAGTGTGATAGAAACAGAAAGTATTCAATCTGGCATGGTTCTATCTATTGATCCTCAAAACCCTGGTAAATTAAAGGTTGCTTCATCAGCGTATGATCATTGTGTGGCCGGCATCTGTAGTGGCGCCAGCAACATTAAGCCAGGTCTTATCCTGCGCCAGAAAGGCACGGCAGCAGACGGAGACCAGCTGATTGCACTTTCAGGTAGGGTTTACTGTCTAGCCGATGCCACGAATGGCAGCATAAACCCCGGAGATTTGCTCACCACCTCCGATACGCCTGGTTATGCCATGAAGGTGACAAGCTACGAAAAAGCACATGGCGCCATCATTGGCAAGGCAATGACCGCGTTGCCTTCGGGCAAGGGAATGGTGCTCGTTTTGGTCAGTTTACAATAGAACCCGGGTTCATGAAAAAGTTATTCTTTCCAATCCTTGTGTTTTTATGTGTTTTCCTGAGCTATAGCTCACGGGCACAAGACCAGGCTATCCATCCGAACACCATAAAGACCGGACATTATTACGGACTTTCAAAGCCATTGAGAGACATCCCTCCTATGTCTCCAGTTCAACTACAATCATTGGAGAATAAAGATAAATCGAATGAGGATAAGTTGAATGACTGGGCAATTCGCACCTATCCATTTGAAGCTACTGCCTTACCCAAAGGACCGGATCCGGTATGGCAGAAATTCGATGGAACTGACGGAGGATTCGAAACAGATGCAATGGGGGTTAATTTTGAAGGATTATCCGGATATTCCAACCCTCCCGATCCTGTCGGTTGCATTGGTCCGAATCATTATATGCAATCTATCAATTCGCTTTACGCAATTTATAGCAGTACCGGAACCTTATTGGTTGGTCCTCTTAATTTAAACTCGATTTTTGGCAGTGTTCCCGGTATCAATTGCAATGATGGCGATCCCATCATTCTGTATGATGACCAGGCAAGCAGATGGCTTATTGCTGAGTTTTCCCTGTGCAATCCCAACGACTTGATGTTGATTGCCATTTCACAGACCAGCGACCCTACTGGCAGCTGGCATCAATATTCGTTTGATGTGGGCGATGTGCCGGATTATATGAAATTCGGGGTATGGCGCGATGCTTATTATATGGGAACCAATACGCATGAAGCCGGAAGCGACGATTGCTATGCATTTGAACGCACGAAGATGCTAAATGGAGATCCGACCGCTAAAATGGTGGGCTTTGATAATGCCTGGCGGCCCGGAAATGCCATGGGGGTCATGATCGCTGTTCCCGCCGACAACGATGGCGCGTTTGCCCCTGTTAACTCACCGGGCATCTTTATGATTCTGAAAGACGATGCATGGGGTGGTGGTTCCGACCAGCTTTGGATCATGGAAATGACTGTAAACTGGGCCACTCCTGCGAATTCAACATTTCTGCGTGTAAACCAGCTTAATGTGGCGTCATTTAGCGGTCAGATTAACAATGGCTGGGACAACATCGATCAACAGGGAACAACTCAACGATTATGTTCTGTTTCCGACATTGTGATGAATGCACCCCAGTATCGCAATTTTGGGACATATCAAACAATCGTTTTGTGCCATACGGTGGATGCAAGCGGAAGCGAACAGGCAGGGATGCGCTGGTATGAACTGCGTAAAACTACCGGATTACCATGGTATATCCGACAGCAGGGCACCTATTCGCCTGATGTCCATTCACGCTGGATGGGCAGTATCCATATGAATGCATATAAAGAAATTGCCATGGGATATTCTGTTTCAAGTACCACCTTGAATCCAGGTATCAGGGTATGCGGCCAGAATGCACTCGAAAATGCCAACGCATCAGGAGTGATGAATGTGGCTGAAATGACTATTTTCAGTGGCTCCGCTTCGCAAACCGGGAGTGTAAGATGGGGCGACTACACTGCATGCTTTATCAACCCTGTTGATGACAGAACATTTTGGTATACGGGGATGTATGTGGATGCGACCAATAAACGCCATACCAGGATCGCCTCTTTTAACATTTTTCCTTCTGCCATCTATGTTGATCAGGCTGCGGCAGCCGGTGGAAACGGAACCAGCACCGCTCCTGTAAAAACCGTGAGGGAAGCTGTAGATGCTTCCGGTCAGGGTACCGCCATTTATGTGAAGGGTGCAACTTACAATGAAACCAATCCTTTGTTGTTCAAGAATTCGGGAAGAATCTATAAATGGGGTACGATTGGTAATCCTGTAGTAAAATAACGGGAAACAATTTGCTATGCCCCAAATATGGTGTACCGCTCTTCTGATCCCTGCTTCCTCAGCAGTGCATTAACTTCCTGTTTGAGTTCAACCATCCGCATCTCTCTGCCAACCATCAGATTATTAAATTGCTGAAGTTCCTCTGATTTCATTTTCAAAGAAATTTCCGCCTTCATGCGGTCGGTAATATCTTTGGCAATGCAAGTAACAAATAGCACTTTCCCCTCATCATCCTTAATCGGATCCAACATCGAGAGGTAATACAATTCCTCACCCGATTGCGTGACAACTTTGACTTCGATCTCACCTTTTTGGCCTGTCTGAAGAACCTGGCGTACCACAGCAAGTCGTTTTTCCGCTTCTTCAAAGGAGAATATGAAATGTGGGGTCTTTCCGACAAGATCTTCGGGCATGATGCCAAAAGGTTTTGCAAAGGCTTCGTTTACAAATTTATAAGTTCCGTCAGGGTTGAAACTGAAGATCGGATCACTCGAATATTGAATCAGGCTGCGATACTTCTCTTCACTTTCCCGAAGCGCCTCCTCTGCATGCGTACGATCAGTGATATCATGGACAACAGTATAACGGTATTTCTTATCCTGGATGTAAATATTTTCAGAGGACAGGAGGACATGTTTGCGCTCACCGTTCTTGGCTGTTAAAATAGTTTCTATATTGGTCGTACTGCCGTTGCTTTGGGCTTTCGCCAAAATGGCATCAGCCGCATCAGGTGCTAAAATACCCAGTTCCATAGCAGTTTTGCCAATTACTTCGCTTTTTTCAAATCCAAACAAGGTAGAAAATGCCTCGTTCACTTCAATATAAGCATGGGTGTCCAAATCACTTAGTCCACATGCGGAAGGATTGATGTAAAATAACTTCGAAAATTTTTCTTCAGATAACTGGACTTGTGAAATATCCTTGGTAACGCCAAAAATGACAGGTCTTCCATCCCAGGACCCATGAGATACCCTTGTTTCAACCGGAATCAAAATACCAGTTTTTGTCACAATCGGAACAGGACAAAACGTTGTTATACCATTTAACATTTCACCAACAATTCTGCCTGCTTCCTCCCGCCGTTCGGGTGGATGAAGCATCAGCACCGGTTTTCCGGCCAGTTCATCCCATGAATACCCTAAACGGTTAATGACGGTTGTATTGACATGCATAATATTCCCATCCTGATCCAGCACAAAAAGAAACACATCTATGGTATTAAAAAAAGTTTCATAGTTGTGGCGGGTTTGTTCCAATAAATTTTCTGCCCGTTTGCGTTCGGTAATATCAACCACCGTTACAAGGCTTTGTTCCCCGTTTTCAGTAACAATGCCGGTAAGGTGAACAAAAATGGGCTGATTCCCGTCAGTAGTAAGGGCCACCTCACAGTTTTCTTTGGTTTTGCTGTCAAATACTTTCTCAAGAAAAAGATTGAAATCCGGTTTTGAGTCATCGGCAACAAAAAACCCAAACTGGCTGAACTTTAAGCGTCGGCGATCCTTGCTGAGCATATTTGCCCCACTTAAATTCAACTCAGTGATTTTCCCTTCCCTGGAAAGCATAAAATAACCCGTAGGGGTAAAATCGTACAAACCGGTATACTTGTCATTCACAACTTCGGCCTTCGCCCATAAATGGCGCAGCTCGTCGTTCTGAATTTCCAGCTCAACCTGATGCACCTCAAGTTCGTGAATGACTTTTCGCATTTCGTATTCAGAGAGGTTTGAATATGACTCTTTATGCGTTTTCATCAGTAAATCTTCTGCTTTTTGCCTTTGGAAATCCTCCGCAGCTTTATCATCTGTGTTTTTCATTTTCAACTTTGGTTTTTAGATGACAAATCATGGGCATTACCGGCATTTTGTCCCCGCAACGGATTAAGGGGGATGGTAAAATAAAATGTTGTGCCGCTATCCTGCCCGGTCTTAAGCCCGATCTCACCCCCGAGCAGGGAGGCAAACTCATTACACATGATCAACCCCAATCCTGTACCTGGTTCATTTTCCGTACCCCGTCGTTTAAACTGGGCATCGATCCTGAAAAGATTCTGAACCTGAGATGGTGGGATCCCGATTCCGGTATCTGAAACTTCTATCTGTAAAAAGCCATTTACGCTGATGCTTCGCAGGGTGATCGTCCCGTTTGCCGGCGTGAATTTGATGGCATTGTTAACCAGGTTCAGCAACATGGCCTGTATGATATGCGGATCAGAATAGACGCGGCTCTCAGTGTCAATTACGTTGATCAGGTTCTGGTGTTTTGCTTCAGCCCGGGCAGATAAAATTACCAGCACCTCCTTTGAAATATCACTTAGTGAGGTATCCTGAGGGACACTCTTTATCTGCCCACTCTGCGATTGCGACCAATCAAGAAGATTGATCAGCAGGTTGTAGGTATTGTGGCTACTCCTTTTCAAACTCCCGATGATGCGACGTTTCGATACCTCATCCATGTCATCATAATTCTCATCAAGATCTGTCAGCAACCCAAGTAGCCCATTGAACGGGCTTTTCAGATCATGTGCGATGATGGAAAAGAATTTATCCCTGGTCAGGTTCAGTTCTTTCAACTCCTTGTTTTTCTGGTCAAGCACTTCGTTCATGGCCCGTTGTCTGCGGTTATTCCGTACAATCACCACCAGGAGGATGAATCCCAGTAACAAGATTCCCCCGGCAGCAAACATAAAAAACCGCTGGTAGCGAATGGTCTGAAGTTTAATATCATTTTCCTTTTGAAGAAGCAGGTTCTCTTTTTCCTTTTGATTGAGGGTGTTCTGAAAAACAATTTCCGCAATTCTGTGCTTTACCTCTGCACTACCAAGCGTATCCTGAAGTGAGGCATATCTGATATAATACCCCAACGCCTCTTTGTAGTTTTTTTTCCTGGCTTCTATATCTCCGAGAATTTTACATGCAGTACGTTCAAATGTCACAAATTTCTGCGCTTCGGCCAGTTTGATTCCTTTTTCAGCATAATCTTTTGCTCTCCCAATATCTCCAAGACCCAGGTATGCCTTCCCAAGATTCACTAAAATTGCCGCATGCTCCTTGTTCTGATTGGGAATCTGTGGTAATTTAAGAACATCGTTGAAAATGGAAATGGCCTCCTTGTACTCCTTTTTATCCAGTGCGATATTGCCAAGGTTTGCCATGGCAGATAACATCGTTTCCTGGCTATGGTTTTCCCTGGCCATCTCCAAAGCCCTGTTCAGGTAAAGCTCTGCCGAATCTAAATTCTTCCTAATCTCAATGTACAATAAGCCAATATTTTGAAGTATAGTCATTTCAAGTTTTACATCCTTAACTGAATCATTGACCTGTAGCCCTTTTCGGTAGTTACCAATGGATTTTTCAAAATCGTTGATACTTGAATAAACCAATCCCAGCCTGACATAAGAAATCACCAGGTCATACAACAGATGATTGGATTCATAATAATTTTTAGATTCGATGATGTATTCAATAGCCTCCACATAACTACCCTTGTTGTAAAAAACCATTCCCAGGTCTGAAACGGATTTAATATACCTGGTTTTGTCGGGTAACTTTTTAGCTGCATTTAATGCCATCAAATTATATTTCATACAACTGTCAGAAACCCCAAGTACACCGTAATAAATCCCAAGGTTACCCGAAACCATGGATTCAAGGTCGGCATTCTGGTCTTTCACTGCTATAGCAAGCGCCTTGTGAAAAGTGGGGATCGCCATTCGCGGATTGTTCTGGTACCAGTAACAAATGGCCATGCTGTTCATTCCCCGAATCACCCCATAGCTGAAATTGATTCTTTGCGAAATTTCAACTGCCTGCCGGCTGATTACCAGCGCTGTGTCGGGCTTTGCCGATAAAAAGCACCTGGAATAAGCCAGCAGCAACTTTACTTTGACACTGTCTTCCCTGGTGGCTGACCTCAGGAGCCGGGCAAGGCTGTCGGGCACATGGCTCTTAGATTGGGCGTATCCTGTAAAAACCACTATAAACGAAATGATTAACAGTGTAAACCGACTTTTCATAAAAAGTGTTTTGAACCACAACAAATATACAATAAAAGGACACAGTGTTTTTTTTTGGTTGCCCGGGATGAAAAAAATCGTATCTTAGTAGTTCAATTGAAAAGATTTGTATCAATTTCTGGATTCTCCTACCGTTCGAAAAGAGAAACGACTGATTTGGGCAGCCACCCGGTCGGTATTGGAAAATGTCGGTTTTGTAAATAAACCAAGTGGAAAAAAAAGCAAGAGTCGTTGGGATTTGTTCCTTCGGCTGCTGAAAATATTTGCTTTTCTGCTCAAAATAACCGGGTACTATCACAAGGGATATGGAAATGCAAAAACCATCAGGGTAAACGAAATAACATTAAAGTTCCCCAACCTTCCCGCTGCTTTCACTGGATTGAGAATACTGCACTTATCTGATCTCCATATTGACAGTATTCCGGGCTTTGCCTCGCTGATCATTCATAAAATAAAAGACCTGAAATTCGATATTTGTCTGCTTACCGGTGACTATCGGCGGGATATCTCCGGCAGCTTCAGTCAGATTTTAAAGCCCGTTAAGATTTTATCGAAATATATTCAGGCGCCTGAAGGCACTTTTGCCGTTTTGGGAAACCACGACACCTACCTGATGGCTCAGTATGAACAGGATTCAGGGATGGAATTACTGATCAACGAATCTGTTGAAATTATCAGAGAGGGGCAGAAAATATTAATTACCGGGACCGATGATCCATTCAATTTCTATACCGAACCCGCCCTGCTTTGCATGGAAACCAAGGGCTATCCTTTCAAAATAGCCATGGTCCATACTTCCGAATTGGCCAAAACGGCTTCAGAAAACAAGTACGATCTGTATTTGTGCGGCCATACCCATGGGGGCCAGATTTGCCTGAAAGAGGGCGTGCCACTGATAAGTCACCAGTTTGAGGGCAAACAATTCAACCATGGCAAATGGCGCCTCGCGAACATGACAGGTTATACTTCCAGGGGCGCCGGGGTAAGTGGGATGCCGGTAAGGTTCAACTGCCCGGCGGAAGTGACGGTAATAACACTGGTTAATTAATTCTGATTTATTATCTTATCTTTGCAAAATAATATAAATCATATTCTAAATGGCGAGTTCACAAGAGACCTATAACAAAAGAGACCAGGAAAAGAAACGATTAAAAAAACGTCTGGACAAACAACAAAAACTAGCCGACCGTAAGGCGAACTCACAAGGCGGAGGTCTCGAGAACATGATTGCCTATGTTGATGAAAACGGGAATATCACCGATACTCCTCCCGATCCGGCAAACAGAAAGAAGATAGATGCCGGAAGCATTGAAATTGGAGTTCCAAAAAGGGAAGCCATAGAAGTACCAGCCATCCGAAAAGGCAGGGTTGAGTTTTTCAACCATTCCAAAGGATTTGGGTTCATCAAAGAATCCGATTCTCAGGAGAAATTTTTTGTCCACGTCAACAGTCTCACCGAAGAGATCAAAGAAGGCGATATGGTCACATTTGAACTCGAACGCGGGTTTAAAGGAATGAGCGCCATTCGCGTGAACAAAGTGAAATAGAAAAAATACACTCCCCAATCAGCTAATTCACCAGCAATTTATATGTCTTTTTATTGCTTTCTGACTGAATGCTTACAAAATAGGTGCCGGCCGGAAGGTTGTTGTTGAAAATCGCGATTCCGTTGTTACCTGATTTGGTGAAAACAATATTCCCTAAAACAT
>JBAXFM010000024.1:0-28605 GCA_037139855.1 Bacteroidota bacterium | reverse complement strand
ACGTTAACATCCGAGGTTGAAGGGGTGCATGTTCCATTGGATATTGTCCAGCGGAATGTATAGGTTACACTTCCGACGGCCGTGCCAAAACCAAGATTAGTGATGGTGGTTGTGGGGGAAGCAAGCGTTGTAATGCTTGGCACCAACGCTCCGGCCGGAGTGGTAATTACCGACCATGCTCCTGTTCCCGTAGAAGGAGTGTTCCCTGCCATGGTAACCGATATTGAGGTTATTGTTCCACAAGTGGTTTGATTAGGCCCTGCACTGGCTGTGGTTGGCAAAGCTGAATTTGTAACAGAAACGTTACTGCTTGACGAGGCACACACTCCATTGTAGAGGGTCCACTGAAATACATATACACCGGCAATCATTCCCGTAACACCCGTGGTGGCGCTGGTTGGCGTGAGGATGGCAGGGATATTCGGACCGCTGTATAAGGTCCAGAGGCCTGTGGTTGGCGCAACAGGAGTATTACCCGTCAGTGTCGCGGTGGATAAATTACATTGGGTTTGAGGCGACCCTGCATTGGAAATCTGCATAGTATTCACCGTAACAGTTGCAGCGGTAGAAGTAACCGGGGTACACCCTGAACCTGTAGCACTCACATTCACCTTATAATAGGTAGTTGCTGTAAGCACGGCTGTGGTATAAGTGCTGGTGGTGGCGCCTGTACCTCCTGATACATTGGTATAAGTTCCACCCAGTGTGGTGGAACTTTGCCATTGGTAGGTGTAAGATCCCGTACCATTTGCGGCAACCACGGTCATGGTATAGGTACTGCCAGAACAAATAGTCCCGCCTGATGGTTGAACTGAAATCGTAGGATCTGGCACCACTGTAACTGTAGCGCAATTTGTAGTGAGCGTGCAGGTTGGAGTCGCCGAAGTAAGAATACATTTGTAAAAACGATCGGCATTGAGGACAGGAGTCGTAAATGAACTTGATGTTGCCCCCGAAATATTAACAAATCCATCGATACAGTCTATCGATGAAACCTGCCATTGATAGGTGTAGGTTTCTGATCCTCCACCAGAACCAGCTGAAACGGTCATAAGGTGAGTGCCACCTGTACATATGGATGCGGAGGAAGGCTGGGTCAGTATTCTCGGTACACTCACCGTCACGCAACGGGAGGTTAGTGGTCCGCAACCCAGTCCTGTCTGGGTTACGAGCACCCGGTATATTGTTGTCTGGGTTAAAAGTGGTGTGGTATAAGATAAATCCGTTGCGCCCCCGATGTTGGCCCAACCGGTGCCATTGCAGGGACCGGTGCCAGTTTGCCACTGGTACCCATAAGATCCGATGCCACCTGTTACAGTGACACTTAATGTCGTGGTGGCCCCACTGCAAATGGTAATATCTGCAGGCTCAACAGAAATAACCGGATCAGGAATGACGGTAATCTTGACGATGTTGGAAACCGCCTGGCAGGTAACCGGATCACCAGTGATGGTTGAAGTTGCAACACGCTGGTACCATGTGTCAGCGGTCAAAGCAAGTGTTGGAATGTAATTTATGTTCGTGGCTCCGCTGATAATGGTAAAGGTAGTACCATTTGGACTAGATTTCCACTGATAGGTAACCGTGCCCGTACCGGTACCGGCAGAAACGCTGTTTAAAGTAGCTGGTATCCCTCCGGTACAAATAGTTTGATCGGCACCAATTGAACCGGGAGTTACCAGGTTCACGGTGATCTTAAGAATATTTGAATTTGCCGTACAAATTACAGGATCACCTGTGATGGTCGAGGTGATTATTCGCATGTACCATGCACTGGCCGTGAGTGCAGGCGGATCAAACAACAAGTTTGTCGCTCCTGTAATATCTGTAAAAGACCCTGCTAAACCGGTAAGACTTTCCTGCCATTGGTATGTTGGGGTGCCTTCAGTGGTTGGAACGACTGTGTTTGTGAATGCAGCCGGGTCGCCTCCGCTGCAAATCGTTTGGGCTGCAGCAATTGTCCCGCCGGTAACCGTATTGACATTGATTTTTACGGTATTGGAATAATCGTCACAGTTCACCGAATTCAAATTAGACCTGGTTCTGCGATGGTACCATGTATCCACGGAAATTGCTCCGGGTGCATAGATGTCGTTGGTTGCACCAGTAACATCTGAAAATGGGCCAGCGGCAGCAGTTGTGCTAATCTGCCACTGGTAGGTGATGGTACCATCTCCGGTACCTGGGGCATCGCTTGAAAAAGGAGTTGGTGTTTGTCCGGCACAGATGGTCTGGCTGGCGGATATCGAACCGGGAACAAGATTGTTAACGGTGACACGCAGGATGTTGGTAATCTCAGAACATGGTTTGGTATTCAGTGTTGAGGTTGTAATCCTTTGGTACCATGTATCGGCGCTAAGGGCCGTCGCTGTGTAGGCAACATTGGTCGCACCCGAAATATTGGCGAAGGAGCCGGCAAGGCCTGTGAGACTTGATTGCCATTGGTAACTTAATGCACCATCGCTGATCGGAGCTGTTAAATCAGTGAATTGCGTTGCATTAGTGTTGTAACATATAGTCTGATTGCTTTGTATCACACCAGGCGTAAGATTATTTACCCAAATATGAAGCACATTTGAATTGGCAGTACACGGAACACCCCCAAGGGTGGAAGTGGCAATCCGCATGTACCAGGCATCTGCCGTAAGGGTTCCTTCATCATAGGTGGCATCGGTGGCACCGGAGATGTTGCTGAAACCGCTGGAACCGCTGACCGTACTTTTCTGCCATTGGTAGGTAATTGTTCCATCACCCGTGGCGGCAACACTTGTAAAGGCTGCAGGATCGTCATTCACACAGATGGTCTGGTCTGCTGCAATGCTTCCCGGCACGAGGTTGTTAATGGTCACCAGTGCATTCGCAGAGGTTTGTGAATCACAACCACTACCGGTCGCCGAAACAATCACATGATAATAGGTATCTACTGTAAGCGCTCCGGTGTTGTACGAATTGCTGTTCGTCCCAACATTGGTCCAGCCGGTAGAGCCATCAAGGCTCTTTTGCCACTGATAATTAAGTATGGGCGTTCCACCTGATGCAGTGACTGTGAGTGTTTTATTGGCACCTGAACAAAGAATATCGCCTACAGGATCTGCTGTAATAGTCGGATCATTCACAACTGTCACCGCAACAGCAGAAGTCACCAGGTCGGCACAGGTCGGAGTAGACACCGTAATCACACACTTGTAATAATTGGTAGTGGCAAGAGGTACTGTCGTATAATTTGCATTCGTAGCTCCTGTGATTGGGGTATAAATTCCACCCAGTGTAGCACATTCCTGCCATTGGTATCCATAGGTAGCGGTGCCCCCGTCGGAAGTAACGGTGGTAGATAAATTGGCTGTACCGCCAATACAGATAGCGGATCCGGTGGGCTGGACACTGATATGAGGTATATATACAGTCACACAACCGGATGTAAGCGAATTACATGCAGTACCATCCTGGGTAATCAGGACATGGAAGGATGTTGTCGATTGGACCGAAGTCGCCGTATAGGAACTTTCCGTTGCTCCGAAAATATTGGCCCATACAGGACTTGTACAGGTTCCCGCACTGTTCTGCCATTGATAATGGAAGGTACCAGTGCCCCCGTCAACCAATACAGACATGGTATGGTTGCCGTTGTAACAAATAGTGGCGCCAACCGGTTGGGTTGTAATTGTTGGATCGCTGGCTATAGTCACTTTCATACACCTTGAGGTGATCGGACCGCAATCAACGCCTGTCTGGCTTACAATACAATGATAATAGTAATTCCCGGGGGTATCCAGCTGTCCTGTTGAATAACTGTTATTTGTTGCCCCGGTGATATCTCCCCAACCACTAAGACAGCCAACGGTACTCGTTTGCCATTGATAGCTGAAAACACCAACGCCGCCTGAAACGGCAACACTCAGGGAAGCTGTGCCACCTGCACACATGCTGACATCTGCCGATTCAGAAGTGAAAATTGGATCATCAACCACCGTTACCAAAGCTGAATTGCTGATCAGGGCTGCACATACAGGCGAGGTTATGTAACACCTGTAATAATGACTGCCTGTTGCAAGGGCTGCCGTAGTATAGTTTGCCGTGTTTCCACCGGTTCCGGTTGTAACGTCTGTCCAGGGGCCACCTACTGCGGAAGCTTCCTGCCACTGATAACTCAGGGTGGTGCCTCCCGGATCAACTGTAACAGACATGGAATGTGTTCCATCCTTACAGAGGGTTGTCCCGGTGGGGTGAGTGAGAATCCTTGGTACAGTAAGGGTCACGCAATTGGAGGTAAGCGGATCACAACCATTTCCTGATTGCGTGATCAGCACATGGTAAGAGGTTGTTAAGGTCGGCGAAGCGGAATAGGTGTTGTCGGTGGCGCCCGAAACAGGTACCCAGAACGGAGCGCTGCAGTCGCCTGCACTGCGTTCCCATTGGTAACTGAATGTACCTGAACCTCCGGACGCAATTACGGTAAGGAGGGTCGGAACACCAAGACAGGAAACACCTCCGGCAGGCTGAGTTGCGATGATCGGATCAGCATTCAATGTGACATGTGCAGCAGGTGTAACGACATTTCCGCATTGAACGGTACAACGGTACCACATTTCCGAGGTCAGGGCACCAGTGGTATAGCTTGCATTGGTCGCACCACTGATTGGGGTCCAGGGGCCTGTATTGCTCACCGTGCTCTCGTCCCATTGATAGGTATAGGTTCCGGAACCACCGGATGCCGAAACAGAAACTGTTGCAACACCTCCATTACAAATGCCCACATCATTCGGGCCGGTAACCACCACATCATTGTATTTAAATACCCGGGTCGTATCTGTTTTATCACAAGCGTGATCACCTGTAGTAACAGTCCACAGAAATACATAAGGGGTAACTCCGCCAATGGTTGACAAATTCGTGATCGACGTATGCGGATCAAGCGGGTTGGCAATACTGGCAACGGCCGGGGTCGTGCCAATCTGAGTCCAGGTACCGACACTTGGGGATACAACCGGGGTTGCTGCCATGGTAGCAGAAACCTGGTTGTTGCAAAGTGTTTGATTAGGGCCTGCTTTGGCGTTGGAAGGAATCGGAAGAATGGTTATCTGAACATCGTCGGCACTCGGATCACACAAAGAACTTACTGAGATGGACCATCTGAATGTATATACGCCAACAACCACACCGGTAACGCCTGTAACAGGTGAGGCTGGATTGGCAATTAAGGTGGTGGAAGGACCGTTCACCTGGGTCCACAAACCCGAACCCATAACAGGTGTATTACCGGTAAGCGTAATAGGCTGAAATAAACATATTGAAGCATCAGGGCCGGCAGATGCTGTTGTAGGCTGGCCGTAGACTGAAACATTAACGGTATCGGTCAGGTTGCAACTTCCCAACGTGGATTTCCATACAAAACGATAATCCCCTGAGCTGGTAACCTTAAATGTAGAGGTAGTGGAAATGGAGTTGCAAGCGTCAGTCGCTGTAAAAGTTACTGTTTTGAAATCCGCACAGGTATTAGGCGGGCCGGTACTGTTGTTGGTCAACACAGGCGTTCCGCAACCACCGGTTACATGTGCCTGGGCCAGCCATGCATTGTAAGCTGTGATCATTTGTCCCTGGGTTATACAACCGGTACCCGTATAATTAGCCGGGGCATAAACTGATAACAATGGAGATGCTGTTACGGTAAAGGTTCGGGTTCTGACAGTCGTAAGAGGGGCGCAATTATTGGTATAGGTAAAAACAACCGTTTTTGATCCCCCGCAGGCAGGAGGTCCGCCAACGGTACTGTTATTTGTCAAAACACCACCGCAGCCACCACTGGCTGATGCGCTTGCAACCCATGCTGCAAAAGCTGCATCAACTTCTACCTGGGTCTTACAGGCGGCATAAGTCGTATTGGTTGGAACCGTGAGTACAACGGTTGAAGGAGCGCTGACAGTGAATGTTCCGGAACAGGTAGTTACCAATGGTGCACAGGTGCTTGTATAAGTAAATGTAACGGTAGCGGATCCTCCGCAGGCAGATGGCGCAACTGTATGATTATTTGTTAACACACCTGCACAGCCTCCGCTGGCAGAAACGCTGGCAAGCCAGGTAGCAAATTTGGTGTCGATGGCCGCCTGGGTCTGGCAGGATGACTCAGTGACATTGGAAGGACAGGTTAGTACAACAGCAGCACTGTTGGTAACTGTAAAACTTGACTTTCCTGTAATTGTTTGACAATCACTCGTTGCAGTCCAGGTCACCGTAACACTTCCTCCTGATTGCGGCGGCGCTCCCGGGTTGTCATGACTTAACACCCTGTTGCACCCCCCGGAAGAGGTTGCTGAGGCAATCCAGGCAGCATAAGCATTATCTACCGCAGTTTGACCGGATCCAATGGGGATGGTGGCAGGAGACGGACAGTTTAAAACAAGAAAAGGAGCAGCGGTGACGGTATATGTTGAGCTGCATGTAACCGGAGATTCACAATCGCTGGTAACGGTAAAGGTAACGGTTTTATATCCTCCGCAGGCAGCTGGAGCGCCTGTACTGCTGTTTGAAAGCACCGCGTTGCATCCGCCAGAATTGCTTGCCGTGGCAAGCCAGGCAGCATAATCAGCATTGATGGCCGCCTGGGTCTGACACGAAGCCCTCACCACAGGCGCCGGACAGTTCAGCGTGACAGCGGTAGCCGGATTAACTGTAAATGTTTTCGTACAGTTGGTTATAAAGGGTACACAGGTACTGGTATACGTAAAGGTTATTTGCTTTTTATCACCACAGGCTGAAGGAAATCCGGTACTGTTGTTGGATAATATCCCAGCACAGCCACCGCTGGCGGTAACACTGCCTAACCAACTAGTATAGGTAGAATTAACCAAAGCCTGGGAGTTACATGCCGAAATAGTAACATCGGTAGGGCAGGTAAACTCAACCTTCTCAGCAGCATAAAGGTTCTGCACCTGAGTGGTAGGTGAAGCAGGGTCAACGAACACAGCAATGCTTGGAGTTACTCCAACCTGCGACCATACCGCGCTGCTCGGCGCAGAAATGGTATTCCCTGCCATATGAACATCCAATGCATTGCAAGGCAACTGGTCAGGACCTGCATTGGGAGTACTGGGATTGGTGTGGGTTGTAACTATAATATCTTTAGAACAGTCCGGACAAACTCCATTGGTAACCGTCCACCTGAAAGTAGAAACACTTTCAGGCGCCAGGCCGGTGATTTGAGTGGTATTCAAATTGGGAGACACAATAGTGGCAGCAGTGCCGCCTACCTGTGTCCAGGTACCGATGCCATGGGCTGCAACAGTTGCGGCCATGTTGGTTACGGTGCCACACACATCCTGAGCCGGGCCGGCACTGCAGGGAGTGGTAACCCCATAGTTCTCAATCCTTACTTCGTCTGCCTTGCTACAGCCACCCTGTGTTACTGTCCATCTAAAGATGTATAACGTATCGATCGCTCCATTGTAATAAGCATTGCTTGTATGGGCATCCGGTGAAAAAGTTCCGGTGGCGCCTTCGGGGAATAATACGGTCCACGTGCCGGTGCCGGTTGCCGGGCTGGTAGCTGCAAGCTGGAAACTCGTTTGATTGCAAAGAAACTGATCGGTCCCAGCCACGGCATCAGATGGCTGACCCGATATGGTTACTGTCATTTTATCCGTCGAACCGTCACAAACCCCAGTACCAACAGTGTAAACAAAAGTATAGGTACCCATAATCAACCCTGAAACAGTTGCTGAGTTCGGGGAGGTGGTTACGGGCGTGACAATACTGGGGGAGGTTCCTTCCTGTGTCCACACTCCATTGCTTCCTGCATTGCCAATAAGGTTTGTCTGCGAAACATTGCACAGGAATTGATCAGCGCCGGCATAAGCTGTTCCTCCCACACTTATCTGGACTTCGTCCTGACTTGCTGGGCAATATGGGCCTCCGGTGGTCGTCCATAAAAACTTATATACCCCGCTGATCAGTTGAGTGACGGTTGCAGCCGGATCATTGTAGCTGGAGAAAGTGGGGGAATTCGGGCCACTGACAAGCGACCACACGCCCGTTCCGCTGGTTGCAGGGGTTGCTGCCAACACAACTGACAGCGGTTGAACTCCGCATTTGATCTGATCAGGACCGGCATAAGCAGGAGTCGGAGGAACTGTTACATAGAATTTAACAGAATCCCTGGATGTACCGCACGCTCCGCTGCTGATAATCCAGTTGAACTGGTATATGCCACTGGTGAGACCCGTAACCAATGAGGTTGGACTCGTGGTATCAGCGATCAGAATACCACCGGGACCCACTGTCTGGACCCATCTGCCAACTTCGCCTGTAGCCAGGGTATTTCCGGCCAGGTTAAGCGAGGTACCACAAATTTCTCTGTCGGCGCCAGCATTGGAAGGAGTCACAGAATTGCCGATGGTTATCATCACGGTATCTCTCGTGGAACCGCATAAGGGATAATAAATCTGCCACTCAAACGTGTAGGTTCCTGTCGTTAGCCCACTTACTTGTGTAAGATAGGCCGTGGGATCTGTAAAGGAAACCGTGCCTGGTCCCGTGAGTTTGGTCCACAAGCCGTTGTACGGACTCGGATCATTACCCGTGAGGGTGACTGAAGTAGTTCCCAGAGCATTACATTTATCAGGTCCTGCATTTGCATGGAGCGGATCAATACCACCTGAGGCTGTGACTAAGCAGTCATCATACGTTGCACCGCAGGCATTGGTAATGGTCCAGGTGAAAGTGTAAACGACACCTTCGGTGAGGTTTGTAACAATTGCATTGGGCGAATGGATCCCTGGAGAAAAAGTCGGACCGGTCGGAGAGACAGTCCACGTACCCGTCTCGTTTAATGCAACAGCATTCCCCTGCAACCGCAGCGGGAAATGGTGGCAAATCGTTGAATCAGGCCCTGCTGTTGCCTGGGTGGGCGTTGCAACCACCACAATGATACGCGTGTCTGACTGAAAGGTTGGACAAGAGGATCCACCTGAGGCCAGCCACCTTAAACGGTATAAACCGGGAATAAGCCCGGAAATGGGAGAAACCGGGTCATGAATGTCTGCCAGAATTGGGGTGTTCGGACCTCTGATCACTGTCCATGTTCCGCTTCCATTATGGATCACATTCCCTGCCATTGACGTGGAAGTAATGTTACATCCGAGGATTTGCGGGGTTCCCGAGTTGGGGAAAGTAGGTGAATGTGAAGTGGTGACGGAAACATCCTGCGAAACTGTAAGGCAGCCATTGGCTGTACCGGGGACCACCTGGAACCGGATAACATAAGTACCCAATCCACTCAGGTGATAAATCTTCTGTGGCGAGGTGGTTGCGTCAACAAACCCGGTGGGAATCGTTGGGTAGTACCAGTTGGTCGGGCCGCTGACAATGCTCCATTGAACAATTCCACTGCCGGTAGGCAGTGAATAGGTAATGGTAGCAATGGAATCATCGCAGGGAATAGTCGGGCTGGCAGTAAGGGTTATGGTGGGATTTACATTGTAAACAATTGATGTTGATGCGGAAGAGGAGCAACCGGTAACACTGTTGTGGATGGTGTATCTGAAAGTATAGGTTCCCGTTGGATCAGTAACGGTTACGCCGGTAATGGGGTTGGTGGGATTGGCAATTGAAACGCCTGCCCTTGCAGTGGTCTGCTCCCACAAGCCGGTTTCATTGAGATAAAGCGGGTTGTTGCCGGTAAGAACAAAGCTCAAACGGGCATCGCAGAAATATTGTGTTCCGCCGGCACTCGCTCCGGTAACACCGCCAAGGGCTGTCGCAACGATTATCGTGGCATCGCTGCTGCCACTGGCACACGGTCCCGAAACGGTCCATCTCACCGTATAAGTGCCTGCCATCAGATTAGAGATGGAAGATGTATTTGAATTTGCATTCCCGAACACGGGAACGGTTGGCCCGCTGATAAATGTCCAGTGTCCGATTTGCCCGTCAATCCCGCAACCACCGTAAGAAGCGTTGAGAGTGGTGGACGTTGTTGCTGTATAGCAGCCCCCAACGTTATAAGGTCCGCCAGCAGAAACAGTGGTTACCCCTCCCCTGTTCGTTATAGTCATATCATCATAGTCATAACAGGAATTTGTACCGGTGATGGTCCATCGCAGGGTAGTCACCCCACAGGCATTGGGATCCAGGGTAACAGTGCTATTTGGAGAAATGTCGTTATTGATGGTAACACCATGATTGGTGGCTCCTACAATTTGCCATAAACCGCTTTCACCGGTTCCGGGTGCATTTCCGGCAAGGGTCAGTACGTTGATACCGGGACATGAAACAAGGTCAGGACCGGCAATTGATGTTGTGATTGGTTTTACAACAACGGGGACAGAATCAAACACCAATGAACCGTCAAGACATTTGGCGCTGAAATAAAACCAATAGGTCTGGCCTGCAACATAGCCAGTTACGTTTGTCGTGAAACTATAAGGACTAACAATGGTCACAGAAGGTCCGCTTTTCTGGCTCCAGTGTTTGTCGCCTGATCCCTGGTAAAGCCCGGAAGAATTCCCGTATAAAATCATTGGCTGGTTTACACATATGGAAGAGGGAACCCCTGCATTCACCGTGCAGTTTTGTGCCTGAACACCTGTATGCTTCAAAGGCATTAGATACGTCAATGCCATCAGTAAAAGCACAAACAAATACTTTCTGTCACCAATGATCCTGCTAAAGCGTAAAATATATTTCATAATCCCTGTGGTTAATAGATGGTTAATAGAATATTTTTTTTAATTGATATACAAAATTTTAAGTCGTTTTATTATTCGGATTCTTATCATGGAGGTTTTTGAATATTTTCTTTGGGAGCTCGCCGGAAAAATAGCTTTTCCCCGACATAACATCCTGGATTGCCTTTTCGAGTTCATTGATGCCACTAGATTTGAGGATAAATCCTTTAACCCCGAGGTCGATCATTTTATAATAATACTCTTCATCTCCAAACATGGTAAAGGCAATGATCTTAAGGTTGGGCATCAATTCCAGTGCTTTTTGCGTTGCTTCCATCCCGTCCATTCCGGGCATGTTGATATCCATCAGCACCAAATCGGGTTTGAGATGTGAAAGGAGTTCAATGAAGGCGGTACCATTCGAAGCCTCACCTATCACCGTGGCAATGTTCTCCATCGTAATAATAGAGACCAAGCCCTCCCGGAAAGTCAGATGATCATCAACAATAATAATATCCGGTTTGCCCTCCATCGTAAAATTCGGAATTTAGAACTTACAAAGATATTTTTTGGAGAGGGATAATAAAAGGCTAAAAAGGGCAAATACTTAATACAAAAGAGGTATTTTGACTAGTACAAAAGTATTAGAAGGAGACCACCTGAAAGTATCAGACAACAATAATTTTATTTTTCATGGCAAACAGGATCATTCCCGGGGTATTTTTGCATCCGGTCTTTTCAAACAGATTTGATCTGTGACTTTTTACAGTGTTTGGACTGATAAAAAGTTTTTTTGCAATCTCTTCATTGTTCAAACCAAAACAAATCTGTTGCAGCACTTCCAGTTCTCTGACGGTAAGTCCTGCCATTTCGGCTGGTTTGTGTGAATTTTTACGACTGAAGTTATTAATGATTTTGCGCAGAAGTTCATTTGAAAAATAACTTTCCCCCATCATAACATCATGGATTGCTTTTTCAAGTTCATTGATACCACTGGATTTTAAGATGAATCCCTTCACGCCGAGGTCGATCATCTTATAGTAATAGTCCTCCTCGCCGAACATGGTGAATGCAATAATCTTTAATTCCGGCATCAGTTCCAGCGCTTTTTGCGTTGCCTCTATCCCATTCATCCGGGGCATATCGATATCCATTAAAACTAAATCCGGTTTGTGGCTGCCTAAAAGATCAATGAACTCCCTGCCATCGGAAGCTTCCGCAATCACAGTTGCGATATTCTCAATGGTAATGAGCGACTTTAAACCCTGACGAAAAATCAGGTGATCATCAACAATGATAATGTCGGGCTTTTTCATAGTAAAAATGAAAATAATCCTGTAAAAGTATCATTTTTATCTATTTCTGCAAAACTCATTTTTTCAGATTTACAATGATCTGATAATCAACCCCATGTCCTGGCGCGCTCACCATGGATATTTTTCCGCCAATAGTTTGAATACGGTTTTGCAGATTAAACAACCCCAGTCCTTTTTGAAGGGCAAGGGTGTCTGTCAGATCAAAGCCTATTCCATCGTCAATATACTGAAGCTGAAGCTGTGCGCCTGAATCATTCAATCTGATCATAATGTTCTTTGCCCTTGCATGTTTGATGGTGTTGTTGATACACTCGATGACAGCACGGTACAATGCTGCTTCAACCTCCAGATCGGGACGTCGTGCAACATTGCTTTCAAATTCTATTCTGATTTCTGTTGTCTCTTCCAGTTTATCCACAAAACTCTGAATGGCAGAGGTCAGTCCGTAGGAAGTCAGAATATGCGGACTCAGCTTATTCGAAATCTCTTTCACGGTTGCCAGGGCCTCATCTATCACAATTTCAGCCTTCTGAATAATATCATCCCTCGAATTGTTGCTTTTGGGTCTCTGGGTCCATTGCATATAATGCTTGATCAGCGACAGCAGCGGGCCTAACCCGTCATGCAATTCCTTGGAAAAATAGGCTCTTTCCTTTTCCTCAGTCTGGATGATCGCTTTGACAATATTTTGCTGAATTTGCTTTTTTTCCGTAACATCATGAACGACCCCGTAAACCAGACCTTCCTTCGCAACAAAGTTAAATTGAATTTCAACAAAAACCGGCTTAAGGCTCTTCTGCAAACACTCAAGTTCCATATTCCAACCCTGATTAACAGAAGTGTTTAAACCAACATTATTATCCAAATCCTTCATGAAATCCGGAGCTGCCAGCTGACTTAGTTTCTTTCCATCCAATTCATTTTCTTCATATCCGAATATTCGCAGCATTGCTTTGTTCACATATTCAAAACTCCCGTCCCTGCATATAAATATTCCATCGGTGATATTCTCTGAAAGAAGTTTGTATTTCTGCTCACTGGTTGTGAGGAGGTGTTCCATCTCTTTTCTTCCGGTAATATCTCTGTTTCCTCCCCTGATCCCGATAAAATCACCGTCATCATTGTAGATCGGCTGGCATACATGGCCTATCCATCTTATTGTTCCGTTTAACCGGATGATTCTGAACTGGATTTCCTGATTGGCATCCTTTGCCAGTTCTTCATTGTGTTTATGGTATCGGTAAGCTCCCTGATCATCAGGGTGAACAATTTCGGATAAAAGCCTGGGATTATTAATAAAGGCCGAAGCGTTATACCCCGTTATTCTTTCACAAGATGGCGAGCAATAACGCATTACATCATTTTGATCCAGCCAGAACTCCCAGTCATAGGTAAAATCAGCAACAGTACGGTATTTTTCTTTGGATTGCCTGAGCGCATCATAGGAGATCAGGAGTTCAGAGGTTCTCTCTTTTACACGGTCTTCGAGTTCTTCATTGAGCTTCTTTACCTCATCCTCCACCTGTCTGCGTTCGGTGATATCCTGCATGGTTCCGACCACCCTTACCGGGTTCATTTCATGGTCATAATCGAAAACCCCGAGCCAGTGAATCCAGCGTTCCTGCCCGTCATTGACGCGGATAATTTTATATTCATGGTCAATGCGCATTTCATCCTTCTTCCTTTGTGTAAAGGAGGCAACCACTTGTTCGCGGCAAGCCGGATGAATAATTTCAACCCATTGATCAACCGTATTCGGAAAACCAGGCCCGATTCCGAAAATTGAATACATTTCCGGGGATGCTTTCCAGGTTCTGTCAATTAAATTAACTTCGTAGCTCCCAATATGGGCCAGGGTTTGCGACTCCCGCAATAAACGTTCATTTTCTTTTTGCGCTTCCTCGGCTTCTCTGCGTCTCGTTATATCTATAAAAGTACATACTACCTGCCGAACTGTTCCTTCATCATTGATTTGGGGGACTGCATGTACCAGTAACCAAACCCGGTCTCTGACCGAAGGACGATAAACGCCCATGATAACATCCATGACCGGTTTCCGGGTGGCTATTGCCTGAGGTACAGGATGATTAAGTCCGGGGAACGGCGTACCGTCATCGCGAATTACATTCCAGTCAGGATCAAAGGATGTTTTCCCTAAAGCCTGATCTTCAGTGATCCCAAGCAACTCAAGGGCCTTCGGATTGCACATGATAATTTCCGATTGTGATCCCTGTAGCAGGACTCCTACCTGCATATCCCATATAAGGTGCCTGAATTTGTCTTCACTTTCGCTTAGTTTTTCCTCCACCGGTTGACGCATGATTATATTCAGATAAATAAGAACTTTTCTCAAAGATATTACTTTTTAATAAATCTGGCGTTGGTTATCGATCAGGGAAATATTTACTTTTGCACTTCGCAGGTCGAGCTTTTTTAACATAAAAATATTTGCATCATGATTATCAAACAGATTGTTTCACTCGCTATCTTCATTCTGTGCTTCCATTCAGCGAAGGAAATAATAGCCCAGGAGAAGGGGGATGTTAAAAAAGCTGACATTTCAACCAATACAAAACATACACTGGGGGAAGTGTTTGGCGGAGGAAAGATATTCTGGCTTGATGAAACGGGTCAACATGGACTTATTGCCGCCGTAACCGACCAGAGTGCGAAAGGCATTGTATGGAATCCCGGAAAAGGAATTGTTACCAGCGCCAATGCCGATGCACCCTATTCCGGACTGACCAATAGTGAGAAAATCGTTAAAATTCAGGGTGCAAATGGCCAGTATGCGGCCAGGTTGTGTCTTGATTATTCAACGACCGACAAAAATATTGTTTACAACGACTGGTACCTCCCGTCAAAATACGAGCTAAACCTTTTGTACCGGCAAAAAACAGTTGTCGGGGGTTTTAACCTGACCAGTGGGATCTACTGGAGTTCAACCGAAAGCATTGCAGAACCCGACTCCTCGGCATGGGAACAGGAGTTCAAATATGGCACACAATATGAGGATGGCAAAGATCTGACAGATCAGGTAAGGTGTATTCGGAAGTTTTAAATACCCCATCCCCCCTGAGTGGGGTCTCACTTTTTCGGAGCGAGAAACCTGTTAAATAAAAGCAGTCCGATAATGGTGGCAACGCCAATCATGCTGAAGGTAAGCCATAACAAGGCCGGCTGATTCATTTTTTCAACAAAACGCACGTATAACGCTGCCCCGAGAATGCCCCCTACCCCACTGCCGATCACCCCATACATAAATGACCAGCCCTGGTACAGCGCCTTTTTATCCTGGGGAGCAATCAACCCGACATAGGCAATGAATTTGGGGTGAGCGATCATTTCACCCAGGGTAAAGATGAACATGGATGCCAGGAATATCCACCCACTTGGAGAAATGGCCAGCATCCCCATGCCGATAGAACCTAAGGAAATGCCAAAGATCATCGTAGGCAATGCTTTGGTGTTGCGAACAAGACTGGAAACTACCAGCTGGAGCAGAATGATCGCTCCGGCATTCATCACAGTAACATGTTCGGCATCGAACTTCCAGGAAGGATGATCGAGGAACAAGGAAAGTATTGAATTGATGAAGTGATTGAATCCCGACATATTTACTTTTTCTTTCAGATACCATAAAACAGAATCGTACACCTGAAAATACATGATCCAGAATCCCGAATAGATAACGATCATCAGTATAAACCTGTAATCGCGCAATACAGTAAGCATCTCGGTAAACACCTGGCTGAGTGGTTTGGCTGCCCGCAATCCCGTTGGTTCCTTGTAAACGAAATAATTCAGCAGCAACAGCCATCCGGTGCCGATGGCCGCCATAAAAAAAATGTAGTTGTAAGAAATTGATTTAAGATATGGCACCAGGATTAAAGGGAATAAAAATGCCCCCAGGTTGATCGACCAGTAAAATATCCCGAATCCCAACGAAGAATTTGATTCATCGGTAACCCTTGCAATTGTTCCCGAAATCATGGGTTTAAAAAAACCGGCGCCCAATGCCACCAGGATCAGACTGCTGAATACGGTAACATAGGTTGTTGAAAATCCAGCAAACAAGTATCCAAGGCTCATGGTGAAGAAGGCGAAAAAGAGTACCTTCCGGTATCCGAACCTGTCGCCGATGGCTCCCGATAAAATAGGAAGAAAATAGAGCAGCGGGGTAATGGTACTTTTGATCACTCCCACGCTTTCCTTTGAAAAACCCAATCCACCCTCACTTTTTGACAACACCAGGTACACCGACAACACCGACATCACTCCGTAGTAAGACCCACGTTCGAAAAATTCCATCGAAATGGCTGTCCAGAAAATCTTTGGAAAGGAAGAAAGGCTTTTTGAAGGGGCTGATTTTATCATGATAAGGGTTCAGGTGATTTGCTAGCGAAAATACTGAAAATAATCTTTGTATTTTTGGAGAAAATATAAAGATGAGCGACCTGCTGACCATCCTGGCCCAATTTAACACCGAAGGTACGGTTACATCCATCAGTCCTTTCGGTTCAGGCCACATCAACGATACTTACCTGGTGACCACCGCCCCTGAGTCAGCGCCCGACTATGTCCTTCAGCGTATTAACCACCACATTTTCAAGAATGTACCTGAACTATCCAACAATATACACAAAGTTACCTGCCACATCAAACAAAAACTGCTATGCAAAACGACTGACTTTAATTACTTCAGGATTATTCAAATCACCCCGACCAGAACCGGTCAGTTTTTTATTCAGGACCAGGATGGAAACTACTGGCGCCTGTATGATCATGTTGGTGGCAGTAAAAGTTACGACCTGGTGGCTGACAACGATCTGGCATTTGAAGGAGGAAAGGCGTTCGGGATTTTCCAGTTCCTGACTTCCGATATCGAAGCATCAACGCTTTATGAAATTATTCCTGATTTTCATAACATTGTCACACGCCTCGCCACATTTCGTGAAACGGTATCCCGCAATCCGGTCAGCCGGGTTAAAGAAGTTGAAGATGAAATTGCATTCGTTGAGTCCCGGTCTGACGAAATGCATGCCATCGTGCGCCTGGCAGAAAAGGGACTTATTCCGAAGCGTGTCACGCACAACGACACCAAATTCAACAACATTCTTTTCAACAAGGAGAACAAGGCTATTTCGGTCGTAGATCTCGACACGGTGATGCCCGGCTATGTTTTATTTGATTTCGGCGATGCCATCCGTACAGGCGCCAGTACTGCCGCAGAGGATGAAGCGGATCTTTCAAAAGTGAATATCAATCTAAGCCTGTTTAAAGCCTATTCACAGGGATATCTCGAAATAGCCAGGAATTTTTTGAATAAAACTGAAACCGACCATCTGGCATTCTCAGCGAAATTCATGACCTATATCATCGGGCTTCGCTTTTTAACGGATCATATTGATGGTGACCACTATTACAAAATCCGTTTTCCCGGGCATAACCTGCGGCGCGCCCGGGCTCAGTTCAGATTACTTCAAAGCATGGAGCAGAATTTCCCGGAAATGCAGCAGATGATCCTTAGTGTTTATTCATAATTTTTTTTAGGTTCATATTGCTTTCTATATGCTTTGTATATGCTTTGTATATGCTTCCTATATGCTTCCTATATGCTTTGTATATGCTTTGTATATGCTTCCTATATGCTTTCTATATGCTTCCTATATGCTTCCTATATGCTTCCTATATTCTCCATCTTACCATAGACTGACTCATTGTCGATGTCCGCAGATATTATTTTCATCCCATACATCGAACTATTAATATTATTCATTATTTTGCACAAAAAACTATTTAACATATTACTTTATGCGTCGTTTTCTAATCTTAGGTGTTTCTTTGCTTCTTCCGCTATTGTTTAAGGCAGGCAACCTTTCCGATTCAACTTCCATCTCGATCGTTCCCAAACCGGTGATGATGAAAACCGGTACAGGTCATTTTGTAATCAACAGGATGACAGTCATACTTGTGCGTGACAATGACGCGGAGGTGACCAAAATTGCCAGGTTTTTCGCCGACCGGATCAGATTTTCCGGAGGTCCGCTGCTTGAAGTCAGGGGGTTAACCAAAGAAGATAAAAACCTCCCGGCAGTTGTTTTTGAGTTGCAACCGACCCGGTCAGCCCTTCCTGAAGAAGGTTATGAACTGAAAATCACACCTAAGCAGGTTCTCCTCACGGGAAAAACGGGCGCCGGACTTTTTCATGGCGTGCAAACTCTTTTTCAACTGCTGCCATCCGAAATTTGCAGGCATAACCTTCCCATGAGCTATAAGGAATGGGAACTGCCTGTTGTCACCATTAAAGATTATCCAAGATATCCATACCGTGGTATGCATCTCGATGTTTCCCGCCATTTCTTTCCGAAAGAGTTCGTTAAACGTTACATTGACCTTATTTCCATGTACAAAATGAACACATTCCATTGGCATCTGACCGATGACAACGGGTGGCGGATTGAGATTAAAAAATATCCAAAACTGATGCAGATCGCCGCCTGGCATGTTGACCATGAGGACTTGCCCTGGAATGAACGACCTGCACAGCAACCAGGCGAAAAAGCCACCTATGGCGGATATTATTCCCAGGAGGAGATCCGCGACATCGTTCAGTATGCGGCCGACCGGTATGTGACCATTATCCCTGAAATTGAAATGCCGGCTCACTCTGTTGAAGTACTTGCCGCCTATCCGCAATTCTCCTGTACCGGTGGACCATTTACCGTTCCCACCGGCAGCTATTGGCCCAACTTTGATATCCTTTGTGCCGGCAATGATTCGGTATTCACTTTCATGGAGGATGTACTTACAGAAGTCATGGCGTTGTTTCCATCAAAATACATCCATGTGGGTGGCGATGAAGCTGATAAAACCAACTGGAAGAAATGTCCGAAATGCCAGGAACGTATGAAAACTGAAGGGCTGAAAGACGAAAAAGAGCTGCAAAGTTATTTCATCAAACGGATTGAGAAGTTTATCGTATCTAAAAATCGTAAGATGATCGGATGGGACGAAATTCTCGAAGGCGGACTCGCCCCTGAAGCAACCGTTATGTCATGGCGGGGTGTTGAAGGTGGTATCGCCGCAGCCAGACAGGGACATGATGCCATCATGACACCTGGCACCCATTGCTATTTTGACTATTACCAGGCAGATCCGGCATCGGAACCAAAAGCCATCGGTGGATTCACCACCCTGAAAAAGGTTTATTCTTATGAACCAACACCGACTGAATTGACCACAGAAGAGGCCAAACATATTCTGGGAGCTCAGGGAAATTTGTGGACCGAATTTATCCCCACCCCTGCCCATGCAGAATACATGGCCGTTCCGCGAATGATAGCACTGTCGGAAGTTGTGTGGTCACCAAAAAGCATCAGAAACTGGACTGACTTCAGACATCGCATGGCCAGACAGTATATCCGGCTAAAATTAATGAAAGTCAATTACAGCAAAGGGTCTTACAAAGCTGAAGTGAACACGGAGTATGACAAGAAGACAAACTCGGTAAAGGTAATTCTTGGTTCAGAACAACTGGACGTGCCCATTCGTTATACGCTTGATGGAAACGATGTGAACTCCACTTCAACGCTCTATTCCGGACCATTCGAAATAAAACACAATGGCGTAATTAAAGCAGGACTGTTTGTTGAGGGTCAATTGAAAGAAAAAGCAACTGAGATGCCCCTTATTTTTCATCTGGCGATCGGGAAACCGGTTCAATATCTGACCAACTATTCTGACCGGTACCCTGCTGCCGGAAACATTGCGTTGACGGATGGATTGCGGGGATCTATCAACCACCGTGACGGACTCTGGCAGGGATTTCTTGGCAACGACATTGATCTGATTATCGACCTTGGCCGCGAAATGCCGGTGAACTCGGTGCAGGCAAATTTTATTCAAAATCAAAAAAGTTGGATCTTCCTGCCTGTGGTGGTTGAGTACTCCCTGTCATCGGATGGTAAAAAGTACCATTCTTTTAATGAAGTTTTAACCAGCATCTCTCCCAAAGAGGAACAGTCGTTCATTCAGCCATTTAATTTTCAGTTTATGGCCAACACAAAAGCCAGATATATCAGGGTTAAGGCAAAAAATTTAGGAAAATGCCCGGCATGGCATGAAGGCGCAGGCGAGCCTTGCTGGATGTTTGCTGATGAAATTGTCGTCTTTTAGTTTTTAACGAACTTGCATACCGACGTTGCCTTGTCCCCCGTAATTTTCAGAAGATAAATACTTTTGGCAAGATCAGATACATCGAGTTTTGCCGAAGGACCCTGTACCACGCTATTAAGGACAGTCACCCCGTCGAGCCGGAGAATTTCAACCTGGAAAACAGAATTACCGGGAACGACCAGATTTAATTTTTCACTGACAGGATTTGGATATACAAGGAAACCCGGAGTGGCTCCCTCCCCGATACCAAGCGGCGCTGCTGAGGCTGTATTTGAAATCACACTAAGATTTTCATTGCTTTTATCCGAAGGATTGCATGGCTCCGGCCGGAGCACTTCGATATAATATGTATTTACCCCTGAAGTGGTGTACAAATCGGTATATGAATCAACGTTGCTTGCTACTGAATCAATAACTTCCCAGACGCCCTCATTATGCTTCCTGTGAATTCGGTAAGTTAAAAAATCAAAGCCTTCATAGTGGTTCCAGATCAGGTTGAACCCTGAAATGCCCGGGTTGATATTCAGATGGATCGTCTTGTGAAAAGGGCTTTTTTCACCTTCACTTCCGGCGGAGTAGGACGCTGAAATGCTGAATTTGTCAGATTTTACCAACGGGTCTGATGTCGGATCAACAAACACACTCATGCTTGTGTAGGGAACTTCGCCGATCTTTGCAAATATATTATTCTGATAGGTCTCTTTATATATATTATAGTGTGAAATATTATACCCGGGATACTTATTCCATACAATCTTGTTCTTACTCAATATAGTGTCAAAAGTTACCATGCAAATATACTGCTGGGCCCCTGAAGTTACCACGGCAATGCCTTCCATTTCGCGCATGCATTCGGAACCAACAACCGTTGCTATAGCGCTGTACTCACCAGGAACTGTTTGCAGGCCAAAGGAGATGCTTTGTCCTGTACCCTGCACCCTATTGGCAGTATAACTGCCATTGAACCTGAGTGTATAAAGGATCCCTGTTTCTGAGTTGGAAAGTCCGACGTTGACTCCGGGATTACCAGGGAAAATTACACCGCCTCCTGTCATATTATATATCCCAGGGGGCACAACCACCACAATTGTTTTCGCTGCAGTACAAGTAAACCCTCCCAATGTAACATTTAATGTAATGTGTTTTTCTCCGGGTGTCTCCCATTTCACATAATAGGTTCCACACCCTGAACCAGATAGGATGACTGCACCGTCAAAATTCCACAAATAGGTTGCATTGACTCCAAAACCACCGGTATCAACTACCTGTACTTCCTGGTTTACACATGCTTTCGAGGCAACAGTAACATCACAGATGAGGGGATTTTGTGCCTTTCCTGAAAAGGCAAAAATAAACATCACCAATAAAATTGTAACGCTCTTTTTCATAGGGAACCGGTTTAAAGTATGAAGTGTAATGATTACGAATAGCACCTAGACAGTCATGATATCTTTCTCTTTTATGTCAAAGATTTTATCGACTTTGGAGATATATTCGTCAGTGACTTTCTGAATATCAATTTCAAGTTTGTCAACCTCATCTTCGGGAACGCCATCCTTTTTCAGCTTTTTTGCTGTTTCATTGGCCAGCCGGCGAATATTCCTGATACTAATCTTTGCGTTCTCAGCTTCAGCTTTTGCTTTTTTAACCAGATCGCGACGACGTTCCTCTGTTAATGGCGGAACGGTAATTCTCAGGATTTCACCTTCATTTTTTGGATTAAACCCCAGATTGGCGGCCTGAATTGCTTTGTCGATCAGGCCAAGTACTCCTTTATCCCATGGCTGAACAATGATTTGCCGGCCATCAGGTGTACTGATATTGGCTGTTTGATCAATGGGCGTCATCACGCCATAGTAGTCTATTCTTACTCCATCAAGCATCTGGGCGCTGGCTTTACCAGCCCGTAATTTCTGCAATTCCTTTTCAAGATGCAGCACTGCCAGTTGCATGCCCTCGTTGGCTTCATCGAGGGTAAATTCTATGTCATCGTTCATAGTTGGTTTTCGATTAAAATGCAAGCAATGTAATTAATGCAAGCAATGCAAAAATAAAAAAATTAACACAACAAATCAAAAATCAGCTTACCACGGTTCCAACAGCTTCCCCGTTTAAAAGTTTACGAAGATTTCCTTCCTGATTCATATTAAATACAACTATGGGCATGTTGTTCTCACGACACAATGTGAAAGCGGTCAAGTCCATGATTTTCAACCCTTGCGAGTAGGCTTCATCAAAAGTCAGCTTTTCGTATTTTACTGCAGAAGGGTCTTTTTCCGGATCGGCTGTGTAAACACCGTCCACCCGGGTTCCTTTCAAAATGGCATCCGCCTGGATTTCGATGGCACGCAAAGCAGAGGCGCTGTCGGTGGTGAAGTATGGATTACCGGTACCAGCTGCAATAACGACCACTTCTCCTTTTGCGAGATAGCCAATGGCTCTGCGCCGGCTCATGGCCTCACAGATTGGGTCAATGGCAAGCCCGGATAAAAGTTTGACGGATACACCCAATTTTTCAAGTGCCGCCTGGATGGCCATGCTGTTGATCACCGTGGCAAGCATTCCCATATAGTCTCCCTGCACCCGGTCCATCCCTTCGCTGGTGCCCTGCAATCCCCTGAAAATATTCCCGCCGCCAATCACCACAGCTACCTGCACTCCGGCGTCAACAACCGATTTAATCTCCGAGGCATAAGCAGCCAGCCGATTCGGATCAATTCCGTAACCTTGTTCGCCCTCCAGGGCTTCACCTGAAAGCTTTAACAGAATCCGTTTGAATTTTATCATACTTTTTCGATTAAATATTAGCCATGCATTTTATTCCGCAGTCCCGTGACAATTTTTATATTTCTTACCCGATCCGCAAGGACAAGGATCATTCCGCCCAACTTTCTTTTCAACTTTAACCGGTACCGGAACAGGTTTCTCCTGGGTATTTGAATTCGATTTCGAAAGAAGGTCGGAACGTTCTTCCTTCATTCGTGCACGATCCAGCTTGCGTGGCGCCTGGGCTTCCTTTACATTGTCAACCTGAATAGGAACATCAGCCTTGATCAGGAATGAGGTTATTTCTTTGTTTGTGCGCTGAACCATACTCTTAAACAGTTCAAACGATTCAAATTTATAGATAAGCAACGGGTCTTTTTGCTCGTATGCCGCATTCTGAACCGATTGTTTCAGATCATCCATTTCGCGCAGATGTTCTTTCCATGCATTGTCGATCATACCCAGTACGATCCCTTTTTCAATGCTGAGTACCACTTCTTTCCCTTTATCCTCATAAGCCTTCTTCAGGTTTGCCACAGCCTGCATGGTTTTTAACCCATCGGTAACCGGGATGGCAATATTCTCATAACGGGTGTCGTTTTCAAAAACATCCTTGATCACCGGATATGTTTTTTTTGCGATGTGATCGCACTTTGATTTGTAGCGTTTATAGATGTATTCGTATAATTTATCGCCCAGATTATCGGCATTGAGTGAACCAAAATCCGATTCTGAAATGGGGGAATCTGCTGCAAATTCTTTCAGCAGATCAAGATTAAAACTATAAAAATCCTTTTTTTCCTGTGAATCCAGTACGATGGTTTCGCAAACATCATAGATCATGTTTGAGATATCGACTGCAAGCCGGTCGCCAAAAAGTGCGTGATGACGTTTTTTATAAATAGCTTCACGCTGAATATTCATCACATCGTCATATTCGAGCAACCGCTTACGAACGCCAAAGTTGTTTTCTTCAACTTTTTTCTGCGCCCGCTCGATGGATTTAGTGATCATTGAATGCTGGATCACCTCTCCGTCTTTGATTCCCATGCGATCCATGATTTTCGCAATCCGGTCAGATCCGAACATGCGCATCAGGTCGTCATCAAGCGACACGAAGAACTGAGAACTACCCGGATCTCCCTGGCGCCCTGCCCGTCCGCGCAACTGCCGGTCAACCCTTCGCGACTCATGACGTTCGGTACCGATAATGGCCAGTCCGCCGGCTTGTTTTACCCCCGGACCCAGTTTGATGTCGGTACCACGGCCAGCCATGTTGGTGGCAATGGTAACAGTACCGGTACGACCAGCTTCAGCCACAATATCCGCTTCCCGGGCATGCAATTTGGCATTCAAAACATTGTGCGGAATGTTCTTCCGTTTAAGCATACGGCTCAGCAATTCTGAGGTTTCCACAGAAGTAGTACCTACGAGGCTTGGTCTGCCCTCCTTTACAAGTCGTTCAATTTCGTCAATAACGGCATTGAATTTTTCACGCTTGGTCTTGTAAACAAGATCTTCACGATCATCGCGAACAATCTTCTTATTGGTTGGGATCACCACCACATCAAGCTTGTAAATATCCCACAATTCTCCGGCCTCCGTTTCGGCTGTACCGGTCATCCCGGCCAGTTTCTTATACATCCGGAAGTAATTCTGCAGGGTTACGGTAGCATAGGTTTGGGTAGCTGCCTCAATTTTAACGTTTTCCTTGGCTTCGATGGCCTGATGCAATCCATCCGAATAACGACGTCCTTCGAGGATACGACCAGTTTGCTCATCAACAATTTTTACCTTGTTGTCCATCACCACATACTCAACATCCTTTTCAAACAAAGCATAAGCTTTGATGAGCTGGTTTACCGTATGGACGCGTTCAGTTTTAATGGAATAATCGAGCATCATGGCATCCTTCTTCTCGAGTTTTTCTGGTTCAGAAAGATTCTTCCGCTCCAGTTCGGCAATCAGCGAGCCTATGTCGGGCAGGATGTAAAAAGTAGGATCTTCATATGACTGTGTAAGCAGATCGATGCCCATGTCACGCAGTTCTACGGTGTTGTTTTTCTCATCGATCACAAAATAGAGCTGATCGTCGATGATGGGCATGTTTTTCATCTGCTCTGCCATGTAGAAATTTTCCGTCTTAAGCAGCAAAGCCTTCATGCCCGGTTCACTCAGAAATTTAATCAGCGCTTTGTTTTTGGGTAACCCGTGATGAGCGCGCAGCAATTGTTCGCCGGCTTTTTTTATATTCTCATCATTCTTGGGATCCTCCGCCAACGATTTTGCTTCCGCAAGCAATTTGGTAACCAGGTTTCGCTGGGCATTGTATAGTTTGGTTACATTTGGCTTGAGGTCATCGAACAATTGATTCTCGCCCTTGGGTGTGGGACCTGAGATGATCAATGGCGTTCGGGCATCGTCGATCAGCACAGAGTCAACCTCATCAACAATGGCATAGTTGTGCGGACGTTGCACCAGTTCTTCCGGATTGCTGGTCATGTTGTCGCGCAGGTAATCAAAACCAAATTCATTGTTTGTACCATAGGTAATATCGGCGAGATATGCATCCCGGCGTGACTGTGAATTAGGTTCATGCCTGTCAATGCAATCCACCTTCAGTCCATGAAATTCAAACAAGGGGCCCATCCATTCCGAGTCTCGTTTGGCGAGATAATCATTCACGGTAACGATGTGCACCCCTTTACCCGGCAATGCATTCAGGTACATCGGCAGGGTGGCAACCAGTGTTTTCCCCTCCCCTGTTGCCATTTCAGCAATCTTGCCATCGTGCAATACGACCCCGCCTATCAACTGGCAGTCATAATGAACCATATCCCAGGTAATCATATTGCCACCTGCCATCCAGTTGTTACTGTACCGGGCCATATCCCCTTCAATTTCCACATTGGCTTTTTTTGCTGCCAGATCGCGGTCAGCCTGTGTGGCTGTAACTTCAACAACCGGGTTCTCAAAAAACCGCCGGGCTGTATCTTTCATTACGGCAAAAGCTTCAGGAAGTATTTCATGTAAAATTTCCTGCGTAAGGTCATACGACTCCTTTTCCAAACGGTCGAGAACTCCGTACAGTTTTTCCTTTTCATCAATTTCTATTTCGTCGGAGTTGAGTTGCTCCCTCAGATCTTCAATCTCCTTTTGTTTTGCCGAGAGATGTTCATTGATCCTTTGCTTAAAAGCATGGGTATAGGCACGAAGCTCGTCATTTGAAACATTTTTAATTACTTCCCAGGCTTCAAGCGCTTTGTCAACCATCGGATTGATGGTTTTGATATCCCGCTGAGACTTGTTTCCCAGCATTTTCTTAAAAAAATCTAACATGATATAGTTTAATTATTCCAGTATTTTTTGAATTTCAAGTTCTAATCCGGTACTCGGTTGCCCGGCCGGATATTTGTAAATTTTCCCTTCCTTGTCTATCAGTACGAACAAGGGATAGGTGCGTACATCGTAGTCTATCAAAACGTCCGATTGATCCCCGATGTTCACAAAGGTCCAAATATAATCTTTCTTCAGGTTGATAAAAAAAAGCATTTTACTAAAGTATTTATCGGCTGAGACACTGACAAAATGAACATTTTCCCGGTATTTGTCAAACAAGGGTTTCATCAGATCCATCTCGGCCAGGCACCCCTCACAATAGGTTGTCCAGAAGCACAGTACTACGGGTTTTCCCCGAAGACTTTTCAACGAGAGATTTTTTTGATCCCGGTTCATCAATGTGAATTCAGGAGCCATGGTCCCAGGTTTCAGTTTGGTGAGTAAACTAACCATATCGTCTGCCACCACGCGGTTTTCAGCAAATTTTGTTTTTTCCTTTGTTGCATTGATCACAGCAAGCACTTCATCCTGATTATAGGAAGTCGTATTGTATAATTCCATCAGGCCTTTGAGCATAACCAGTTCCCGCAATTGCTCATTTTTAACTATAGAATCAGCAGCCATGGCCTTCATGATGGTTTTATACGGATCGGCTCCTTTGAGAAGAGCTGCAATGTCAACTTTACGGATGATGTTGGATGTTGCGGTAATATATTTGGAGAAAAAACTGTTGAAAAAATCCATGTACTCCAGATTATTGTAAAGCACAGGTTTATTGGTGAAATATTTTCCGGCTAATTGCGCCTGGTTGTAATACTGTGTTAGCTGCTCAAGGGAGGCGATTTTATAAGAAGCATAATCAAGAAAATAGGTATTCTTCACAGATCCAAAATGCTGATTAAGCTGAACGCGGAAGGTGTCAAGTAAAACCTTCTTCCGGTCACGGTATAGCGCATTGAAATTCTCCATCAGGAACCCCGAATAAATGGTATTGAAGGCGCCAATCAGGGCATTCAGTTCCTGGGGATCATTATCAACTATTTCGATGGTTAAATTTTGTGATTGAATCAAAGGATTTACCTCGGTGAATTCATCATATTTCATCGCGGCAACACGCAGTGTATAGGTTTTGGCTGGCTCAAGCAATAATTCGGCTTTATGGAAGTCGATGGAGAAAATTGCATCCGTGGTTTTATCCAGGTTGACCGATAAAGAAAAATGTCCGGTAGAATCGACCTTTGCTTCAGCAAGTGGTTTCTCCCAGAAGGTGATCAGATCGCCAGGTGTGTGCATCCGGATCATTTTTCGTTCTGCTCCGGGCGCAATACCGTTGATGATTGTCTTTTGGGCAAATATCTCTATTGGGCAGTATAAACCTGCCAGTAATAAAATGCAAAAAAACTTTACAGTGAAACTCATATTAACCTTGTTGAATCTGCAAAGGTAAGAAAAAGGGAGGGAATAGCGATATATCCTTCAAACCAGGATAAAATCTATACTAATTCGTACTTTTGTATACTATTGCTGTGACTGGAATGAAAGAAAATCCGCCTTAGTCACTAACAGGTATGAGGTTCCAAGAATCGTATTATTTGGCTCCTATGCCCAGGGAAACGCCAGACCTGAAAGTGATATTGATGTTGCTATTGTGGTAAAGAACATGACCGATGGATTTTTGGTGGTCGTACCTGTATTGTGGCAACTTCGACGGGAAATTGACTGTTTAATTGAACCAATCCTGATTGAGGAAGAACATGACCCTTCAGGTTTTATTCAGGAATTAAATAAAACGGGAATCGAGATATATCATGTTGCCAATAAGCCCTCGTTAATTTATCCTGAAGCTTAAACGTAAAATGCAAGGTAAAAGCGAGCTAACGAATGTTTTCTAACCCAGGTCGTTAGTATCCGGTAACAACTGCTTCACATCTCCGCCTTTCTGGATAATGTCCTTTCCGATTGAAGAACTCAAGGAAGCATGTTCTTGTCATTAATTTCTTCCAATAATTCGTCCATGGCTGGATCATCCCGTAGAAAGGACATGATTTTGGTAGAAAATAAGTTGCCAATGAATAAAGGCCCCACAAGGACGGAATGGAAGGTTAACCGGACAACAATGAAATAAAATCACAAAAGTTTTTTTGCCTCCCCGATAACCACCGAAAGATCAGCGGGGTGATATACTCCAATTTGAGGATGAATAATTGCACCCCCTAAAACTGCAATTTGCTCATTCTTCCAATATTCAAATTCATCGTGAAATTCCCCTAATAATGTGATGTTGACATTTAACGATTTGAAAAAATCAACGCCTTGGTCAGCAGGTGCACCAAAATAATGTGGTATAA